>WQSU01000169.1 GCA_009787675.1 Lentimicrobiaceae bacterium | reverse complement strand
GTAATCTTTATATGCCACATAGAGTTCCATTTGCGTAAACTCAGGATTGTGAAAGCGCGACATCCCTTCGTTGCGGAAATCTTTAGAAAATTCATACACCCCGTCAAAACCGCCAACTATTAATCGTTTCAAATACAATTCATTAGCAATACGCAAATAAAGCGTCATATCCAATTTGTTGTGATGTGTTTTAAAGGGACGGGCTGCAGCGCCCCCGTACAGCGGTTGCAAAATAGGGGTTTCTACCTCCAAATATCCCTTCTCATTCAAGAAATTACGCATGGTATTTACCAATTTTGTTCGTTTAATAAACGTATCTTTGATATGCGGATTCACAATCAAATCGAGGTAGCGTTGGCGATAACGCAGTTCCGGATCTTGGAAAGCATCATACACTTCGCCCTCTTTTTCCTTTACTATCGGCAACGGTTTCAGCGATTTGCAAAGAATGGTAAACTCTTTTACATGAATGCAGGTAGCGCCGGTTTGGGTGGTAAATACAAAACCTTTTACCCCAATAATATCTCCAATATCCAATTTCTTAAACACACTGTTGTAAAGCGTTTTATCCTCTTCAGGGCACAATTCGTCGCGTTTGGCATAGATTTGAATTTTTCCAACGGTGTCTTGCAGTACAAAAAAAGCTACTGCGCCCATAATACGCTGGCTCATAATTCTTCCTGCAAAACTAATATCTTGAAAAAGCGTGTTGTCTTGAGGATATTTCTCCAAAATCTCTTGCGAAGTAGCATTCACTTCATACAGCGCCGCCGGATAGCAATCAATACCTAAATTGTTAAAGTCCTGCAATTTCTGTCTTCTAATAATCTCTTGTTCTGATAAATTCATAATAGATCGGGGTTTATTTTTTAAAGGGGGGCAAAAATAGCACTTTTTGTGAGCAATGTGGGCATCAATTCAACAAGGATTCGCTAAATCGGCATTGCCAACAATTACAAAATTGATCACAAATTACAAAACGATTTATTATTAATTAGGTTACAAATACATAGCATCCTCAACAGAAAATACTTTTGAAAGAGACGGCGTATCAAAATCGAAATAAATATCATCTAATATGCGCCACTTGGTGCGCTCCTCTTTCGAAAGTTGTTTGACATCAGGAAACATTGAAAGGGGAACATATAATTGTCTTCCATCTTCTAAATAAAACCCCATTTTATTAAGATGAGAAAAATCTATCTTTTTTATTCTTGTGTTAATACCTTCAATTTTACACATGATTTACTTCGTTTTTAATTCAATAATTTTAATATTCTGCCCCATAAAAGAATCTTCTATTTGTTTCATTAATTCATTCCAATTATCATCAATTAGTTGCAGTATTACTTTTATATCTTTTACAGGAATGCCTTTATTGTAAGAAATTGAAATATCTTTCTCTCCGTTTTGTTCAATCCAAATTTTCGCCATGCTTTGTATATGTTTGCCTTTTCCTTTAAAAATATGGATATGTCTTCTATTATCTTTATTGTCAGCAGGTAATGTGTAAAATAAATAAGTAATCCAAAAAGCAATTCGTCCCATAGTAATTGAGTTAATTTAGCCCTGCGAAATAATATTTTAATTTGAATAAATTAAGTTGACATAATAGAAATTTTTTCACAAAATTATCGTTTATTATTATTCAAAAAATATTTCACCATTACAAAAAATCATTATGAAACACTTCTACTTTTTTTTAAAACTGAGCATTTTAGCCATTATCCTGTCTGCTTGCTGCTCTAAATACAGTTATGAAACTGTAAAAAACGATCCTACCCAAACCAGAATTTACACATTAGACAATGGTCTTAAAGTGTATCTGTCTGTAAACAAAGATGAACCACGCATCCAAACTTACATTGGCGTTCGCGTGGGAAGTAAGAACGATCCGGCAGAAACTACCGGATTAGCCCACTACTTTGAACACCTTATGTTCAAAGGAACTAAAAACTTCGGAACAGCAGACTATGCTGCGGAAGAACCGTTACTCAATAAAATAGAGGAACTGTTTGAAACCTACCGAAATACAACCGATGAAGCAGCAAGAAAAGCCATCTATGTGATAATAGACAGCGTCTCGCAGGAAGCCTCTAAAATTGCGATTCCCAATGAGTATGACAAACTCATGGCATCTATTGGCGCACAAGGAACCAATGCTTTTACTTCCAATGATGTAACCGCCTATACGGAAAATATCCCCTCCAATGAGATAGAAAATTGGGCGAAAATTCAAGCCGACCGCTTCACCAATCCGGTACTTCGCCTTTTCCACACCGAATTGGAAACCGTTTATGAAGAGTATAATATGAGCCTAACCAGAGATGGAGTAAAAGTATATTATTCGATGATGAATGCACTGTTTCCCCATCATACCTATGGAACACAAACTACGCTCGGCAAACAGGAACATTTGAAGAATCCTTCCATTACAAACATTAAAAACTATTTTGATACTTATTATGTGCCTAATAATATGGCAATTATTATGGCTGGCGATTTTAATCCCGATGAAGTAATCAAAATCATTGATCAATATTTTGGCTCTATGTTGCCCAAAGAATTACCGGAGTTTAAAAGCGATCCTGAACAACCTATCACTGAACCTGTTGTAAAAGAAGTTATCGGTTTGGAAACAGAAAAAGTGGCGTTGGGATTCCGTTTCCCTGCCGCCAATTCCGATGAAGTTAAAATTCTTGAATTGATTGATTATATGTTAACTAACGGAAAAGCCGGTTTAATTGATTTGAATTTAAAACAAAAACAAAAAGTTTTAAGTGCAGGTTCTTATGTGAACGATTTAGCAGACTATTCTTTCTTATACATGGAAGGAACTCCTAAAGAAGGACAAACATTAGATGATGTAAAAGATTTATTATTAGAACAATTAGAACTACTGAAAAGAGGTGAATTTGATGAAGAACTGCTGCAAGCCGTTATCAATAACTTTAAATTAGAAAAATATTACCAGCAACAATATCCAAGCTATACGGCAAATATGCTTTTAAATTCATTCGTTTCCAATATCCCCTGGAAAGATGTTGTTGGAAAAATAGATTTCCAATCAAAAATCACCAAACAGGATATCGTTAATTTCTGTAATCAATATTTTAAAAATAATTATGCTATTGTTTATAAAAGAGAAGGCAAACCGGATAACAAAAAGATAGACAAACCTACCATTACCCCTATTTCAGCAAATCGTGATGCAGAAAGTGAATTTTTGGCAAGCATAAAAACACGTACCGTAAAACCAATTGAACCGGTATTTATTGATTATAACAAAGATTTATCAAAATTAAGTGTAAAAAACAACATCCCTTTACTGTATATTAAGAATGATATAAATCCGTTATTTTCATTATATTATGTTTTTGAAATGGGCAACAACAACGATAAGGCGCTTGGGGCAGCTTTTAAATATTTAGATTATTTAGGAACCTCTAAACATACTGCTGAAGAGATTAAAAGCGAATTTTATAAGATGGCTTGCTCTTTTGGAGTATTCGCTTCCGACGACAGAGTGTATGTGTATATCAGAGGTTTGAACGAGAATTTTGAAAAAGCAATCGACTTATTGGAAGAACGTTTGGCTGATGCACAGGCAGATATGGATATTTACAATAGTTTAGTGAATGATATATTGAAAGAACGTGCCGATGCCAAGTTAAATCAGCAAACAAATTTCTCAAGGTTAAGAACTTATGCTATCTATGGCGCTTTATCTCCTACCACTAACATCCTTTCTAAAAATGAATTACAAATAATGAATCCTGAGGAGTTGGTAAATCGTACCAAAGGTTTGAAAAATTTTGAACATCAAATTTTATATTATGGGCCTTTAGCTGAAGCAAAAATCACAGAAATAATTAACAATAAGCATGTTGTTGCTGATAATTTGTTGCCTGTTCCAAAAGCCACAAATTTTATACAACAAGATGTTACGGAAAATACTGTGCTCATGGCAGAATATGATGCCAAACAAATTTACATGGCTATGGTTAACAAAGGTGGATATTTTGATAAAAACATTGAACCGATACGCAGTTTGTATAATGAATATTTTGGAGGCGGAATGAGCAGTATTGTTTTCCAAGAAATGAGAGAAGCAAGAGGATTGGCTTACTCGGCATGGGCTGGGTACCAACGTCCGCAAGAACCACAATACGCTTACTATATCACTTCTTTTATTGCGACACAAAATGATAAAATGATGGAGGCAATCAATGCTTTTATGGAAATAATAAACGAAATGCCTGAATCGGAAAAAGCTTTCGATATTGCCAAAGAAAATATGACTACTAGTATTCGAACGGAACGCATCCTGCGTGAAGGCATCCTTTGGCGCTATCTGGATGATATTGAATTTGGTTATTCCACCGACTCTCGTAGAGATATTTTCAACAACATTCAAAATATGACATTAGCAGATGTGAAAACTTTCCAAGAAGCATATGTAAAAGACAAACCTTATACCTATTGTGTTCTTGGTGATTATAAAGATTTGGATTTGAATAGTTTGGGAAAAATTGGAAGAATTAAACAATTGACGCAGGAGGAAATTTTTGGATATTAAAATATGAAGAAAGCTAAAAGAATTGCGTTAGTAGCGCACGATAACCGCAAAAAAGACCTGATTGAGTGGGTTGAATGGAACTGGGAACTCTTAATCAAACATAAACTCGTTTGCACAGGCACTACGGGTGGTTTGATAGAAAATGCGTTGCAAAAGAAATTGAAAGAACATCATAAAGAAGTAACGCTAAATATTTTAAAGTTAAAATCAGGTCCTTTGGGGGGCGACCAGCAACTTGGCGCATTGATTTGTGAGGGAGAAATCGACATTCTCATTTTCCTTTGGGATGCTATGGAGCCGCAGCCTCACGATGTGGACGTTAAGGCGCTACTTCGCATTACCACCCTATACAATGTTGTTTCTGCCTGCAACAGAGCTACCGCCGATTTCATCATCGCCTCATCGCTTTTCGATGCGGATTATGAAACTATTGAGATTGATTTTAGTAATTATTTGAACAGGAGGATTTAAAGTTTTACAAACTTCCTTCGCACTTATCCTTTTTTCTGAGACCACACACAAAAAAAGATGTTCAAAACAATGAATTTTGTTAAAATAACTACCGAACTTGGGAATGTTGTTAGGAAAGTGGTGAAGCAATAAGAAATCTCATAAAATACTAGGAGACTGTTTCAAAAGGAGTACAGCCTCATAATTGTTTGAAGAAGAGCAAAACCCATCAACAAAAAAACCTTAATCAAATAACGTTTTTCTCCATATACCACATGAAGTTTGAAATTAATATGCATTTACCTTGTCTTCAAAGTAACGAAATACAAAAAAATATAGATTTTTGCCACCTGAAAAACGACGGTCGTTCTGTCGCTGCCGATTACGGTCGGGAGAGGAAAGTCCGGACAACAAAGAGCGCCATACTTCCTAACGGGAAGGCATCCGCAAGGGTGACAGACAGTGCCACAGAAAATAACCGCCTTGAAGCAATTTGGGGTAAGGGTGAAAACGCGAGGTAAGAGCTCACGACGTTGGCAGTGATGTGCAACGGGGGTAAACCTTATGGGTTGAAAGACCATGTAAACCGGGGCTTGAGGGTTGCTCGCCCAACCCGGAGGGTAGGTCGTTAGAGCAATATGGCAACGTAACGCCTAGATAAATGACAGAACTCGACAGAATCCGGCTTACAGACCGTCGCTTTTTTTAGAGGTGAGAGGTGAGAAATTACGAATAACGATAATAATTAAAAGAATGAAAACCATAATATACTTTAACCCATTAACCATTAACCACTAACCATTAACCATTAATGAACATATCCCTAATTATTCCTTTATTAAACGAAGAAGAATCGTTGCCTGAGCTGGCGGCATGGATTCAGAAAGTAATGGATGAACATAATTTCTCGTATG
>WQSU01000168.1 GCA_009787675.1 Lentimicrobiaceae bacterium | reverse complement strand
TCGCCTCCCAAATCTACAAACGGATTTTGCATATTTTGCTGTAAAGTCAACATATCTACATTGGCATATTGTTGCATGGCAGCTTCTTGCATGGCAAGGGTTGCTTCAATTTGTTCGTCCGACATTCCTGACATTTTCATTGTCTGACGCATCATTTGTTTGTAATTTTCGTCCATTGTATTATTTTTTTAGGATTAATATTTTTGTTTTTTAATTCTCTGCCCCTGCGATAAGCAACTGTTCTACAATTTCGGTAAAACCTGCTTCTGAAGCATACGCCAACGCCGATTTTTGCAACAAATCCACACAATTGACATCGGCGGATTTTTCTATCAACAGTGCAGTAAAATCGTTGTATCCGTTGCGGGCGGCTTGTATCAGCGCGGTTTCTCCCAATTCGTTTTTGGTATTGATTTCCGCATTTTTTTCAAGCAATATCTTGGCAATAAAGCGGTTGTTATACATCGCTGCGAAATGCAAGGGTGCATTGCCGTTGAGCAGTTTTAGATTGACATTTGCACCGGCGTAGAGCAGAATTTCGGCAACAGCAAGATTATTTCTGATAGTAGCAAGCACAAGAGGTGTTTCTCCGTTGTCATTCAAAGCATCAATGTCAGCAACAGACTGTTTTACAAGCGCGGTTAGCACTTCGGTTTGACCGTTAAGGGCGGCTTGGTGCAGTGGGGTATTGCCGTAATTATCTTTTGTCGTTTCCATGCTATCGCTCAATAGGGCAATGGTGTCGCGTAAACCGTTTGCAGTGGCGTAATCAAGTGCGGTGTGTCCGTTGTTGTCTTTCAACGATTTGTCGGCACCGAGCGAAAGCAGGAATTTGGTAACATCTGTTCTGCCCTGTGCAAGGCTGTACATCAGCGGGGTTTTGCCCTCTTTGTCGGTAGCATTGATATCTGCGCCGCAGTCTGTCAAGAGTTTGATTATCTCTTTGTTACCTGATCGAGACACACTGTGAAGTGGCGTTTGGCTGTTGTTATTTGCTTGATTTACATCGGCATTTTCTTTTAAAAGAATGGCGGCTATGTCCCGCGCCCCTTTTTCGGCAACGTAAAACAGTGGAGTATTCCCCATCGCATCACGTTTGTTGATGTTGATGCCTCCTTTTTTCAAAAACGCCTCAACTACGCCTTTTTGCCCGTTCTTGCAGGCGTTTAGGAATAAATTGTCAAAATCCATAATATATTCATCTATGTTTTACGCCATTTCTTCAGGAATTCTCTCTTGTGTATCATCTTTGCGAGTTATCCAGTACCCTGCAATGGCTACGGCAATCACCAGGCACCAAATCAGTTTTCCGCCTATTTTGTTCCAAAAACCAATGGATGCTTTTTGAGGAAGTTCCACATTGAAATCCTCTTTCAATATTTCAATAGTTTCATCATCAAGGTCATAATAGGTGTCTTTTTTGTCGTTGATTAACACATGTTTAGTTTCTCCATAGTTCCATATTGGAACCCAAAAAATGGAAAACTGTTTGTACATAACACCTATATTAACATGTTCATCGTTAATAATAGCGTGATCGGGGAGTTTTGTTGCTATTTCGGCTTTTTCGCCATTGCTGTAAAAGATGATGCCTTTTGCCGAAGCATTATTTGCCGTAAAACATAAAACGACAAAGAGTGTGAGGGTTAAGATTACTTTTTTCATTTTTTTAAATTTTTAAATTGTTAATAAAGATATTCAATTATTTTGTATAATATTCAGGTGGAATCAGTTGAGCCGCATCACCTAAGCCGCCGTATCCTTCTTTTCGTTCTGTGATTAGCAGTGGAATAATCCGGTTGTGCGGAATTTGCGCCATCGGCAGTTTACTTTGATCCCACAAAGAGTAAGTGGCGCACCATGCGTCTGCACCCTCGCTCAATGTTTCGCCTAATCGCAAGCAGAAAGAGCTGCGTTCATTGCTCAAAGTACGGATCAGTTCTCTGCAATCTTCCGGTAGAAATTGGACTTTTTTCTTTTCCAGCATTGAACCGAGAGTAATAGAGAATAGAAAGTTTTTATTCAAATTCAAAAAACGGAATATTTTCTCGGTTGTGGTTTCCGGTTGATTTGCCGCTTCTTCTTGCATTTCCGAAATGCGTTTTGCGGTTTTAGCAAGCCACGCTTCATCATAACGATGTGCGTCGTCATAAGCAAAGACAAACACGATTCCGCCGCCATCCTTATTTTTTGGATTGGATTTGTATAAAGCATGGTGCGCCTGCACTACTCTGCCATACACCAACGGCGCGTCTTCCAATTTCGACTTGCTCCTGTCCGACATTTTGTTAAATTTGGCAACCTCTTCCACAAAAGTGTCTCCTATGCTTCGCGCCTTTTTGTATTTGTCCAACTTGCTCAAATCCGCTGCATCGGCAAATCTTTGTTTTTCTGCCTGTTGCTCTTCATAGATGATTCGGTATTCCGACATATCACAACCTAAACGTTCCTGTTCCTCAATTTGTTCGAGGGTTAAATTTTTTGCCCACTCTTGCGTGGCTTTTTCTGTCATTTTTGATAATAGTCCCATGATACTAATTTTTAAAATTTGATATTAATTTATATTTAACTACGCCATTCCACTTGTTTCCAAGGGCTTTTATTTTTATTAATCAAGTCATTTGCAAGAAGTTGCATGCCATCATCGGCATCTTTGCCACGCCATATAAAGCGACCGATGACATAACTTTTTGCCAATTCTTCCCATGATTTAAACGCTCTTTGCGCCTGTGCGTAAGCAACATCAATATATGTCCATGCTTCTTCTTCTTCAATATATTGGGCATCGTAGCACAAACGGGCAATAAAAATCAAACGCCCTGCGTCCCAACCCACTACACCGTATTTTTCAATCTCTTCCGTTCGTTCTATTGTGTTTAATTCTTTAAGCAAATCAACGGATTCTAAGAGGTTATAGGCTTGAGAATATGCTTTCTCCGCATCTTCCTGTGTTGTCATTTTTGCAAGAATGATCTCTTTCAGTTCATGATCAGAGGTCGCAGAGAAAGCTTTATAAACCGTAGGAAAATAATAGTTATAGCCTTTATCGCGCAAGTAATTGAGTGTGTCAATGGCGCTGTCTCTATCGTTTATGCCCCACCATTCACTTAAAATGGTGTATAGTTTATCACCGATACTGGCATTCAGCGTGTTGAGGTAAGCGCCCTGCTGCAAGGCGTACATGGCGCCTGTGAGAATTTTCTTTGATTCCAGCGTTGTAATATCGCCTTTGGTACGGAACCCGCCTGTGAAAAGACTAAGAATACTCAAGACCGTACTTTTGTTTTTTATAAAGAAAACAATAGCAGTCATACTTGAACATACAATAATGATAAGAAAAATAGTACGGTGTGTGCGTTTATTTTGCGCATCGTAAGCCGCTTGTTCCTCTTTCGCTGCATCCTGTGCCTGCGTGTTTTGAGCGATTGCCGGAGTAACTATTGTAAGGCAAAGTATTATGCCTAAAAGCGTTGTGTAAATTAATTTCTTCATACTGTTTTTTAATTATTTTTGGTTAATGCATTCCCCAGACAATGAGCCCAACTAGCAAAAGCATTGCAATGGCAAGCGCTTCCACTTTTTGGAGAATCGTTACAATCTTTGTTTTGTCTAAATAGTTCATGTTTTTTATTTCAACTTCAAATCATTCAACAAACCTTGTGCTGCTACAAAATTGTCATACAAGTCTTTCAGCGCATCTCCCGATGTAAGCGAAGTGTTGCCTAACGTGAGAAAACCCTCAGGCATGGCTACTGCAAAATAAAAACTGTCGCCATTGAATGAGAGCATAATGTCGCGATTATATTTTTTCTTTAGTTCGGTCATTCTGAACATCATAGCCGGTGTTAAAACGTAACGGGCAGTGATCTCATCGCTGGCATAAACGGCAAAATAGCGTTCAAACTCCACATCTTCAAGCAAAACAAGTTTATTGCCATTCACATTTTTCAACGCTTGAATGTTTTTGGCAAGATAATCAAGTTTACTTTCCAAATGGTCGGGCAAAACCACTACCGAGCCGTTGATTTTCTTTTCCAATTGTGCATTAGCAAACATTCCGCGAAAATTGCTTACAATGTTTTCTACACGAGCTGCAAAAATTCCCTTGAACATCATTTTAAACACAAAGAACATACCTCCGACGGAGGATTGAGAAAGCCAGTTTCCCTGATTTCCCGTCTTAATAGCCATGTCACGAAAAGTGATTTTGCGTCCGCCATTTTCAAAAATCACTGTACCATAAGAATATCCATCAGAATATCGACTATTCATCCCACCGAAAAAGTTGCTTTGCAGGAGTTGCGATTTTGAAACCTCAGACGGCAAAAGGGCTAATTTTGCATCCGGAAACATGGTTCGTATAATGCGCCTAATGGCGTTCTGCTCTGCTTCGGTAAATTTTTTGTAAAAAGCGGAAAGCCCAAAACTACCCAGTGTTATAATCACAAACAGCGGAATAATCAGCACCAGTATTTTGTTTGCCTCAAAAAAAGTAGGGTTTGGGTTGAGTTCATAATCGTGTATCAACGGCGAACTTTGCCCTGAAAACACAAAGACTTGTAATACAATGATTCCTACAAAGTAGAGCAATGCGCCGCCATAGCAAAGGAAACGGAATATGCTGATTCTTTTACGGTTTTTCTCTGCCTTTTTCAGTGTAGCGTATAGTTCCTGCTGTAGTTGGTTGATTTGTTCGCTCATTGTATTTGGTTAATTTTTAAATAAAGATTTTACATCTACATTCACCATTTCAGCTTCGGGAATGGTAATCAACTCATAAAGCTGATATTTTTTCATAGAAGCGATAATATTTGAGGGAAACATCTGCACATAATTGTTAAAATCAACTGCTGCCGCATTGAAAGTGCGCCGCGCTGCCTGTAACTGATACTCCATCTCTTCAATGCTGTCAAATAAGCGAGTGAAATGTTTGTCGGCTTTCAATTCGGGATAATTCTCAACTGCCACTTTGATTTCTGCCAATTTTTTCGACATTTCCGCGCCGAGTTGCATTTGTTCGTGTTCGCTATTCGACTGCTGCATTTGTGCACGCAGTTCGGCAATTTTGGTAAGCGTAGCATTTTCATGCCCCATGTAAGTTTGCACTGCCGCCACCAAGTTTGGAATCATATCGTTCCGCTGTTTGAGCATCACGGAGATGCTGCTTTCGGTTTGTTTTACACGATTGTTTTTGGCAATAAATTTGTTGTAAGTGGTAATGAACCAAAGTGCAAAAAGCACTACTACCACTGCTGAAATAATAAGGAATACCATCATTTTGTTTTTTTGAATGGCGAAATTATATTATTTCAGATACAAAAAAAATAAAAAAAGCGCATTGTGAGATTTATTTTGGCGTTTGGTGAAATTTTATTTATGAAAAAAGTTTATTATTTATTTGTTCAAATTTTCACCACTTTCTCACGCATAAACCTCCCCGTATAAGTGCGCTCATCCTTAGCCATATCTTCAGGAGTGCCCTCAAATACAACGTATCCGCCTTTTTCGCCACCCTCTGGTCCTAAATCTATCACCCAATCGGCGCACTTGATGAGTTCCATGTTGTGCTCAATAACGATGATGGAGTGCCCAATCTCAATGAGTTTGTTGAAGGAGTGGTAAAGGCTGTTAATGTCGTGGAAATGAAGCCCTGTGGTGGGTTCGTCGAAAATAAAAAGGTGATGTTTTTGTGTATTTCCGTGACACAGGTAAAATGCCAGCTTCACGCGTTGCGCTTCCCCACCGGATAAGGTAGAGGAGGACTGTCCCATTTTCAGGTAACCTAAACCCACTTCCTGTAAGGGCGCAAGTTTGTTAATGATAGCGGTAATTATTTTAGAGGCAGGCAACGTTTCAAAAAAATCACGTGCCTGATTGATAGTCATTTGTAATAATTCTGCAATAGAAACATTGTTAATTTTCACATCCAGCACTTCATCTTTGAAGCGG
>WQSU01000167.1 GCA_009787675.1 Lentimicrobiaceae bacterium | reverse complement strand
CTTGCGGCTCAAACTCGCCGTTGCGGTCACGGGGTATGGCGATTTCGGCTTGACCATAGTCGCTGGTGATGGTTTTACGATTGTAGCCGTTTCGGCTGTTCCCGCTGTTGTTACCCAATACGCTGTTTTTGTCGTATCCTAGATGTTCCTCCATCTCGGATTCCAGCATTTGCTCTATTGTTCCCGCAAACAGACGCTTCAATTTCGATTGTATGTCTCCTGTCGTTTCGCAGTCCGACATCAGTATCTGTACCAATTCCATTTCTTTTTCCGTTAAAATGTTCTTTGATTTCTTCATGTCTATAACCTCCATTTGTTTTGTTATGGAGATTATTGCCATTTACACGGAGAAACATTCAGACTCAATCATAATTGGAAATTGCCCGACTAAGGGGCATCCTTACATCTTGATATTTACTCCTGGCTTCCCTGTGATTCAGCATGGGGAACTTTTTTTTCTTTTAATTTATATCGTGTTGGCGTATGCTTTGTAAGACTTTTAATCTTAGTCACCAATTTGTACACGGTATGGTTTTTATTGCCTCTTTTTTCTTCAGAAGAATCTACTTTGTTGCTATTTGGAATATTCGGGTGTGTAGATTTTATTAATTCTTTTTGCTCTGTGTCTTCGTCATTATAATAAAAAACCTTATTAACACGACAAAATCCTTCCGGAGTGAGTAATACAATATCTTTTAATGTAGCAAATTCATGAGGATGTATTAATGGCTCACGTGATTCATTGAATTGCAAGTTATAATGTTTGTTTTTTTATCGTTATCAACGCCAACCCCACTTTTACCAGCCACAATACTTCCAACCATTTCACTAAAGATTTTTTGGTTTTCCGAATCTGTGACCCCTAATATTGCTTTATATTGGCAATTATCTACGATTATCCTTCGGGTATCCCTACCATACGTTTTGTCAAGTTGTGCCAGGCTTTGTATTGTTAAGCAAATTGTAACCCCTTTGCTCCTAAGTGTAGAAATAGCGTTTTGAATGACATCCACTTTGCCTAATCGCGGGAATTCATCAAGTAACAACAAAATTGGTGGTAATTTCTTTTTCTTACCTTCCGTGCTGTATTTGTCCGGTCGGCGTTCTAATGTTCTAATTAACTGTGTAAGCATCAGCGTAATTGCGCCATCCCATTGTCCAAGTTTATCTTCTGCTATTCGCATGAACACGTTATGTGTTTCTAAATCTTCCCATCTAATCGACATATCAGAAGGTGAAAATGAGGACTTGATTCTCGGGTCCGTGGCAAATACCATAATTTTACTGCTCAGTTCAGCACTGATACCGGCTAACATTTTACTATCTGACAACTCGGACAAATTGATTAGCTTAGGCTTAAGGCTGGATATGTCTTCGCCAGAAAACAATTCTAAGTCAATTCCTTCTAAATCAAAAGTTTCCTTCACAAAATCGCTTTCTATAAATTGATTGATATGCATCTTTGCATATTCATTATTACTATTGGCTATATCTTCAATTAGTTTCCAGATTGGACGAGTCTGTATGAGTTGCATTGTTTCAATAAAGCTTAAATTGTTTCCGTAACCGTATAGAATAGTAGCTGTTAAGACATGTTGAGCTGCTTGTAACCAGAAAGGTTCAAGTACGGAAGGTGGGACTTGAATAATTGCTTGAGAAATCTCACGAGCATTTTGTATTAAGTCTTCCTCCTCGCTTTGACGTAGAAAATAAAATGGATCATATCTAGAGTAACTTTCTTCCTTTGAAAAATTAAATATTTTAAAATCCCTTTTTGGTGAAGGTATGTTATTCCAATGCTCAGATAGCTCGCCCTTGATGTCAATTGCAAATATTGTCCCTTTCCATGTTTCTAAACTTGGTATGGCAATGCATGAGCTTTTTCCACTTCCAGCTCCACCAACAACTAAAACATGACCATCTTTCTCTTGTGGTTTTCCTACATATCTAATTCTACCATCAATAAATTCGCGGAATGCCATACGTTCTGTTACCACTTGTTTTTCTATTCCAAAAAAGAAGAAAGAATCTTGACTTCTTTTATTAAGCATGTAGTGCGGTATATTAAACCTATCACGTAATGATGTTTGACTCACTGTGTATTTATCGAACAGCTTTTTTATATTTTTTTTACTTGCCATAATTTTCACCCCTTTTTGAATAATAACATCTTTTTTCTGTATCGGCAAAATTATTAATAAGAAATGGTGTAAGTTTTGGCGTGTTTCTTGTTTTGCGTGCGATATTGCTCATCTGCTATAAATACTAAAAATGACACGGAGGAACGATATGACATTTGAATGTACGTCAAAAAAACACGATGAAATAAAAAAGGAACAAGCCAGGCGTCGCAAGCTAGCAAAAGAACAACGTGAAAAAACAGCTCTTCGCAAATCACATACCCGACGTTGCATAATTTTGGGTGAGATATTGCTTGATACTCTACCTGAAACAGCGCAATTTAAAATTCACCGCACAAAAGCTGCTAATGATACTGAATTTAAACCTCTAAAAGAATTTTTAAATCGGGTACTCGAAAACTCGTCCTATAGTTTTATGAGTTGAAAAAGTGATTTGCGCACTTACACATCAAAAAAAATACTTGTGCGAGGTGACAGCGATGAACACTCGATTTAAAAATTTTTTTCACTTTAATCTTGGCACAATTAGCCGAGGTCGAGGGGAATTTGTTTCAAGAGAAATAGCATATATAACGGGGAAGAAAATTATTGACCATTATTATGGATTAATACATGATTATAGTAACAGAACAGACGTTCTGTATTCCGAAGTTTTGCTTTCTATGAATGCACCTTCTGCGTTTTCAAATATTGAAATTCTTGCAAATGCTATAGAGGAATCAGAACATAGAAAAGATTCGCGTACCGCAAAAACAATAATTATTGCGTTATTCAATAACTTTGGATGCTCAAGCACACAATCGTTTTCTATAGATGAATATGCTCGTCTCGTAAGGGAGTATACCCTTGAAAATTTTATAAACCAAGGAATGTGCGCGGTTGTTGTTATACACAAAGGGGAAAATAAAGACAATCCCGAAAAGAGCAATCCGCACGTTCATATCGTACTTACTGATAGGCCTGTGGACGAATCGGGGTTTTGTCATAAAAAAAATCGAAATTGGATAAAAAACCATGTTAGGACTTGGCGTGAACTTTGGGCAGATGCACAGAACAGAGAATTTGAGAGAAAAGGACTTGGATTTAGGGTGTCTGCGAAAAGCCATATTATGCTTGGAATAAAAAAGGAGCCGACCAAACATCGCGGAAAGGCAGTGATTGCTCTTGAGCAACGAGGCATTGAAACAGATTGTAATATTGAGCATAAACAAGTAATTATTCTTAATAATTCAAAAGAAAAGAATGAGAGGATAATAGCTGAAAAAAAGCGTCACGACCGTGAACGCTCTCGCTAATAATACAAGTATGTTTTTGTGTAAGTCGGTAATGTTTATCTGTCAATGGGAGTGAATTTTTTATGGATACCATGTCAAATAACAACAACATTGAATCATCTGTGATTCTTGTTGGATATAATGATTTACTAAGTGTAAAAGACTTAGCTCAAATATTCGATGTATCAAAACAGACTATTTACAAAGAAATTAAGGACGAAAAGTTTGGCATTCCAATAAAAATCGGACGCTCTTATAAAATACCAAAAGTACGCGTACTTAAATTATATTTTCATACTTAGTAAGTTTATTCAAGAATGTCTATTTATGCTATAATATCACTAGGCTAATTGTAACATAGGTGGACTTCTCTTATTTTTGAAAGGATGATACCTATGACTGCTACAATAAACGCAAAGAAAGACCGACCGAATTATTTTGTAATTATTCGTTACAAAGACGATACAGGAAAGGAGCGTACAAAAACAATCTCTACAGAAATATCGGTCAAAGGGAACAACAAGCGGAAAGCCGAAAGGCTGAAGGATGAAATCTTAGAGCAGTACAAAAGGGATAAAGTTTCTATTGAAAAAGACCCCTTTTTTACTGATTTTTTCAAGGAATGCATGGAAACTTGGTTAATAACGAGTAAAATTCAACTAACGACATATGATTCGTACACAATTACAATGAACGCACACATCCTTCCGTTTTTTGAACCTTTGAAACTGAGGGTAAAAGATGTTGAACCTAACCATATTCAGAAATATGTCAACAAAAAGTTGAAACGTGTTTCTGCTAATACTGTAAAAAAACACATAGCCAATATTTCTTCTTGCCTTGAAAGCGCGGTTAGGCAAAATATCATTTCTTTTAATCCTGCAAAAAGGATTGACGAATTGAAAAAGGTAAAATACAAGGGCGCAAAATATTTGACAGAAGCGGAAATTATAGAAATGCTACGATGCTTCAAAGGAGACCCATTGGAAATGGTTATTTTGCTAACATTATTTTACGGTCTCCGCCGTAGCGAGATTCTTGGCTTAAAATGGAGTGCGATTAATTTTATAAAAAACGTCTTTGAAATTAGACACGTTGTTGTCAAAGTTTCAAAAAAAACGCATTACAAGAATTTGACCAAGAACGACAGCAGTAATGATTTTTTGCCGCTTACAGATATAATTAAAACGCACTTAGTTAAGCTGAAGGAGGAACAGACGCAGCGAAAAGAATTGCAACCCAATAGTTACATCGACAACGATTATATATGTAAACGCTTTGACGGCGAATTAATGAGTACGGACTATGTAAGCAAGCATTTTAAGTTGATTATGAAAAAAAACAACTTGCCTAATATCCGATTCCATGACCTTCGCCATTCTGCCGGAACTTACTTGAAATACCTCGGTTTCGACTTGAGGGATATTCAAGCGTGGCTAAGACATGCGGATTTGAAAACAACTTCGCAATATACCCATGTGGATTTGAGTGCGAAGGTAGCTATTGGCGAAAAGTTAAACGCTAAGCTTACCGAAAATGGGTTTGAAGCGATTACCGTGGACAAAACCGTGGACATTGCTCAAAATTAGGGAAATAGCAACAAAAAAGAGGCTTCCTTTTTTTTCAGAAAGCCTCATAAACACTAACTTTGCACTCGACAGGACTTGAACCTGCAAGGTCTAGGACCACTAGATCCTTAGTCTAGCGCGTATGCCAATTCCGCCACGAGTGCGTGCAACGAGAAACATTGTAATACAGGCTTTCTTTGGTGTCAAGCGTAACGTTATGGCTGTTGGGGTGTTTGAGCTTACTTAACACGGATAATAATTTTTCCATCGTCCCAGGAGATAAAATCGCTGCGTTTTCTGCTCGGGAAATACCCGTCCGTGACGACGTCTCCTGTTCTGAAAACGGAAAGCATAAACCCGGCAAGCCCCATGTTTACGACCATGGCAAAGTTGCCGGGTGAGATAAACGGCAGAGAAATCATAGGGATGGTAATGCCAAGATTAAAAAGAGTGTACATAACGGCCTGTACGGAAAAAGTAACAATGACGGCGAGCGAAACAAAAAATCCAAGCCCACTGCGCTGTTTTGCGCATTTTGCCGAAGTCGCAACAATAAAAGCGGCAACCGCAGCCAAAATCACGATAACGGCCAGCCACCCAAAGCGGCTAATAACGGTGGTTAACGGACGATAGGCATAAAACGAAGGAGAAAAAAGCCATTCCTGCGGAAAGCGCGGCGGCAAAACGCCTTCACCGACAAAAGCCGCACCGCTAAGCAGCCCCCGCGCCTGTGCCGCAAGAAAACCACGCCCAAGCGGGTCGATAAACGGGTCAAATGTAACCCTAATCCGTGCAATAATCCATTGTCCGTCAATGGCCATCATTATCCCAAAAACCACAACATGTGGTACAAAAGCCAATATAATTCCCAAGCCTTTGTTAATCGCACCAAACCAGCCACGCAAAATCGCCGTCACCAGCAGCACGCTTGCGATAATCACAAAATGCCAAGCCCCCGAAGGCGCGGGAGCCATAAATGCAACGATTCCTAAAATTCCAAAGG
>WQSU01000166.1 GCA_009787675.1 Lentimicrobiaceae bacterium | reverse complement strand
TGCGCAAGCTCGGAATGACGCCCTGCCACTCTCCNCCGCTGGCGGGGGCTGGGGGGTGGAAAAAAACCTCTTCCGTCATCAGGTGGCGGAAAGGGTTTGGGAGTTGAACGGGTGTCGTGCCACCTGCTGCCACCTTCTCCGCAAGCGGAGAAGGAATTGCGTGCGTTCGGATTGCTTCGGGGTTCTTCATGTTATCTGTTCTAGTCCGTAGGCTGAAGCCTACGGTTAATAAAAATCTCATATCTAATGTCTCACATCTCTTAATTCTTAATTCTTAATTAATTATCAGCACCTCATTATTCCTGTACATCTCATACGAGCTTATAATCACCCTTTCGCCGGGGGTTAAGCCTTCGAGCACTTCGTAGTGTTGTGGGTTTTGGCGGCCGATTTTTACGGGGCGGCGAACGGCTTTGCCCTCTTCCACTACAAAAATCCAGTTGCCGCCGGTGGTTTGGTAGAAGGTGCCACGCGGGATGATCAAGCCTTGCGTGGGTTGCCCCAGCTCAAGGTTGATGTAGTAGGTCTGTCCGGTGCGGATGTTGTCGGGGCGACTGCCTGTGAAGGTAAACCATGTGCGAAACTGACCGCCACGCACCTCGGGAAATACTTTGCTGACTTGCACCTGGTATTTCTCGCCCCCGCGCTCAAATGTGCCTGATAATCCGCGCATTACTCTGTCGATGTAGTGTTCGTCAATCATCGCTTCAATTTTATAGTTTGATAAATCGTTGATTTGCCCAACTTTCTGTCCGGAGGAAATAGATTGACCCAGCACGGCGTCCAACAAACCCAACTCGCCATCAATGGGAGAGGTAACGTTCAGATTTTCTACCCGTTGGCGCACCAAAGTCATGTTGCGCTGCATGGAGTAAAGGTTAATTTCCATGTTGTTCACCTGCAACGCCCTGAAAATAGAGTCTTGATGTTGACGTTCAATCACCAATTCAGCACTTTTGAGCGCCAGATCGTAATCTTCTTTGGCTTGCAGGTAATCCTCTTTCGAGGTCAGGTTTTCCTGATAAAGCGCTTTGGTTTGTTCAAACTTTCGTTTCTTCCGTTCTACTTCGGTTTCGAGGTTGAGGCGTTCGCGGCGCAGGTTGAGTTTCTCCTGTTCCATCTGCACGCGGGTGTTGCGCAAAAAGTTCTCTTTCTCCGCCAACGAAGCCTCACTTTCCAAAATTTGGATGTTAAGTTGCGGGTTACTCAGCCTGATAATCACATTGCCTTTTTGCACGGTGGCGCCCTCCTCAATTACAATCTCCTGCACAATACCGCCCTCAAGCGGAGTAAGTTGCACAGTAGTTATAGGTTGTACTATTCCGCTGACGCGCACGTAGTCTTTAAACTCCCCCTGCTTCACTTCTGCAATGGTGAGCGTGCGACTGTCCACGCGTAACGAAGAGCGATGATCGCCAAAGATGAGCCACGCGGCAACGATGAGGAGAAATGCGCCTCCGACAATCCACGGAATGTGCTTCTTCCGCAGCCGGGTTTTGTGTTCGATTTTTCTGTCCATAACTATGTGTTTAAGATTTAAAGATTTAAGATTTAAAAATTTAAGGTTCAAGATTTAATTTTTTTCTCCTTTTTTCCTCTTCTCTTTTTATTGTCAATAATCGTGCCAAAATACTTAAATCATTTACAATAAGAAGTTTAAAAATTTTTCAAAAATGTAAAATGTAAAAAAAACATACAGTGAGTGTATGATTTTTTGACGAAATGTTTTTCCCTTTTATTAATTCCTTTTAGAGTTTTCGAAAAAAAATGTAATTATTGAAAATAATATACTTTTGCCAAAAATTGTAAAAACAAAACGAAAATTATGAAAAAAATCTATTTTATTGTATGTATTTCTTTCCTTATCCTCTTTGTAAGTTGTAACAAGACAAAAATTTCATGCGAAATTATTAAACCTCTCTCTAATACCACTTTTGAATTGGGTGATGTCGTTGAACTCTCGGTAACTGTTGATGCTGAAAATGTCATAGTTTCAGATGTCGAAATATATCTTGATAATGTTGGCTATGCAAGTAAAGATGCTTTTCCATATAATTTTCAAATTTATACATATGATTTGAAAGAGGGAAATCACACGATTCGTGCAGTAGCTATTGCGGATGATGGAACAAAATCTGAAGCAACAGTTTCTTTTAATTTAGTTAGATATGAAAGTCCCGATTTTGTTTCTTTTAGTGATGGACAATTTCCTTTGGGATGGAAAGATGGAAACTGGGCAGTCTTTTCTCCCGGATTCGATGATGATTATTCAATAAGGGTGTCAGCTTTTTTAGCAGGTGATTTATCTACAGTAAAAACATGTGATGCTAATATTAATTGTATAGAATTTTATGCTAAAGATGAAATAGATAATTGGCTTGAAACTGATCTTAGTTTTTATATAGATGATAATTTTGTAAGAAAAATTACATTGACTAAATCTTGGGAAAAATACACAATTGATCTCCCCCCGGGCATACATACTTTTCACTGGCGGCTTACACATGTGGGAGAAGACTGCTCTTCCTACCTTGATGCCATAAAATTTTTTAAAAAATAATGAGATGCCATTTTTTAAGTGAAATAATTATAATACAATTAATTAATAAAATTCAACGATATGAAAAGAACATTTTTTTTTATAGGAATTATTGTCATTTTTTTCTTTGCAGCTTGCAATAAACCTAAAGTTACATGCGAAATTATTTCTCCTCTCCCTAATACAACTTTTGAATTGGATGATATTATTGAACTTGTAGTAAATGCCGATGCTACTAACACTACAATTTTAGAAGTTCAAGTTTATCTTGATAATGTTGGCTATGCAAGTAAAGAGAAGTTTCCTTATAATTTTCAAATTAATACATACAATTTGGAAGAAGGGACTCACACGATTCGTGCAGTAGCTATTGCAGAGGATGGGACTAATTCTGAAGCAAAAGTTTCTTTTATTTTAGTAAAATATGAAAGTCCTGATTTTGTTACTTTTAGTAATGGACAGTTTCCTTTAGGATGGAAAAAAGGAGCATGGCAAATTTTTTCTCCCGGATTTGATGATGATTATTCTATAAGAACTTTCTCAGCGGCTTGGGGAGAACTAACCACAATAAAAACTGGCAATGCGGATATTGATTGTATAGAATTTTACGCTAAAGACGATATAGAAAATTGGTATTCAACAGAACTTAGTTTTTATATAGATGACCATTTAATAAAAACTATAAAACTGGCAAAGTCATGGGAAAAATATACTTTTGAAATGCAGCAGGGAGTACACACTTATAGATGGTGGATTACAGGGGCAGGTTCAAGTTGTTACTCATATCTCGATGCCATAAGGTTTTTTAAAAAACAAAAAGGTACAATCTTAACTGCTTTGTAGCATTTATAACTATTTTTCAATATTTTCCACCTGATTCCTTGCCGAGGCTTTGTAAATACTCAAACTCACACTCCCCATAATGATGACAAAGATCGCTATGGCGCAGCAAACGTAAATGGGCAGCGAGATGCGGAGGTTGTCCATAAAATAGGCTTGCACAAATTCTGTTACAATCACTGCGGCGACGATGCCGGCTATAATGGCTGGGATCACCGGTTTTATTATGTTTTTGAGGAATAAACTTTGAATGGTGCCGGTGGTGGCGCCGTTAATTTTCCGGATGGCAATTTCGGCACGGCGCCGATTCGTTTCGTTGTGAAGATACCCAACCAGCCCAATTAAGGCGAGGAGCAAGGTTACAACGCTGCAAATGAGAAAACCGGTGCGGAACACTTTTATCGTAAAGAAGTTTCCTAAAAAAATCTGTTCAAGATTCTCAACTTCAATACGTTCATCGGGCGCAAGGGTGTGGAAAATTGCAGCAACTTTGTCAACGATTTCGGGCGTAATTTTGTGCATCTTAATAATAAACTGATAAGGTCTGATCTCTTCGGGATCGTAGAAGATGGCGGCAGGGCGGTCGTCGCTGCCCCAACTGCTCGGGTTGACAGCAATATTTCCAAAAACACCACAGATGGTTTGTTCGCCGTGTTCGGTTACAAAAATACGTTTGTCCACTACACCGTCTGTCCATCCGGCAACTTCTGCCATTTGTTCCGCAAACAATTTACTGACCATCATCATATTAGAACCGGTTTCCCCTTTTTTAAATCCTTTACCTTCAATGATAGAAATCTCCATTACCTCAAAGAAATTTTCATCTACCCAACGCAAATCGGCAATATTAAACAGTTGTCTTTCGCTTCCAATCTCCGAAACATTGTTTCCGGTACTGCCATTAACGGGTATGAGGTAGCACCTTGCCACGTTTTTTACCTCAGAGAGTTTATTTAACTCTTGTACAATACTGTTTCTGGTATCAGAATTTTTAATAACATTACCCACATACAATATATTCTCATAATTGTAACCTTGATCGGCATTAATCATTTTTTGATATTGAAATCCAATCATACAGAGAAAAGTAATGATAAAAGAGGTGATCGCTACTTCAATAAAAATCAAGACCATTTTCCATCTTCGGTGGGTTTCTCCTGCTTTTTGAAAGGCTGCGGTAACAGGGATTTTGGAGAAGAGCCATGCAGGGAAAAATCCGGTAATCAATAAAACAACCGCACAAACTGCGCCGAGTATCCATAAAATCTCGGGTGCAAAGAGCGCCTTGAAGGAGACATGAAACAGATTTACCATAGTGTCTTCCAACAGCATAACAACAACAAAAGCGCAAACCAATGCCAATAGCAGATGCACTACAGTTTCTGTAAACAGCAGTTTAAAAATATTTACGCCGGAACCTCCGTAACATTTATGCACGGCAATTTCTCTCGTCCTTCTTGATACAGAGGCAATTACTACAAGCGAGTAATTTAATATGGCAGTAATCAATAAAACGGCTACTAACAACCCGAATACCAATAAAATGCTCTGTGAATCTTCTCTATGCACTTCTTTGATATTCTTAAGGAGATATTCTATTTTTACTCCGGCTTCTTCTAATGATTCCATATCCATATTACGTTCAAGCATTGCAGTAATCTGGTCTGCAATAGATTCCGGAGTTGCGCCGGGTATCAATTTTACAAAACTATAATATCGATCGTTGCCCTCCCAATTTTCAGAACCATCCCATGTAAAACTTGAAATAGATTTTAAAGAGATGATCACTTCATGGATATGGGTTGAATTTTCCGGAAAATCTTTAAAAACCCCCGCTACAGTTAACCGCGCAGAATCAAAATTTTCCAACGTAATGATTTTACCTACAATATTTTCCATCCCAATCTTTTCGGCAAGAGATTCTGATATCATGCATTGCATCGGCGTACTCAAAATAGTTTTTGCATCTCCAATCAAAATAGGACGTTGCAAAATATCAAAGAAGTTTTCATCGGCAAGTATCGCATCTGTAGCTAACGAAATAAAATCTCTATTTTCTGTATAAATTCCGTACTGCCAAAGCATTGTATAGCGGGTGGAATTTTCCACTTCAGGAATCTCATTTTTCATCCCCCAGGCAATAGCGCCGGGTGTCCTGTCATCAAGCTCCATTTCAGGTTCTTCTCCCTCAGAATTTCCCATTGACCAATTGGAGTAAATGCAATAAATCCGCTCGTGGTCAGGAAAATGTTTGTCGAAACTCAATTCAAAAAGAATTTTGGCGATCAACACTAACGCAATGGTTAATCCGGCGCCTAAAGAGATAACTTTGATAAGATTACCTCCGTTTTTCCGGAAGGTGTTGCGGAGAGCGAGTTTGAGGGGGGGCATAAAATTTAATGATTAATGGTTAATGGTTAATAGGTGTATAGGTGTATAGGTGTATAGGTGTAATGTTTTTCTCCTAATTCGTAATTCCTAATTCGTAATTCGTAATTCGTAATTCGTAATTCGTAATTCGTAATTCCTAATCACTCGTGTTGCGTTTAATCTACTTGAATAACAATAACATACAATCACGTTCTTTGACATTTTGGTAATCAGATTTATTAAG
>WQSU01000165.1 GCA_009787675.1 Lentimicrobiaceae bacterium | reverse complement strand
TTAGAAGTCATGGCAGATTTTTCAGATAGAAGTGTCTGCGTTAAATATCTCGAAGATGCACGTTGGAGAGGAACAGTAGTATCTCCGTTTGATAAAAACTCAAAAGTTTATAAATGCAAAGGCGAGAGATACTACTGTTGCTCTACCGGTAAATATTTCAATGTTCTTACAGGAAGTATGTTTGAAAACACTAAATTACCATTGAATATTTGGTTAGTAACTATTTGGCTATTAAAATCATCGAAGAAAGGCATATCTTCATACCAACTTGCAAGAACCGTAGGCATAACACAAAAAACAGCGTGGTTTATGTTGCATAGAATCAGAAATTGCTTTGTGGAAGAAAATCAATATGTACTTAAAAATGAGGTTGAAATGGACGAAACATTTGTTGGTGGCAAGAACAAAAACCGCCATAAAGACAAGAAAGTAGAAAAATGTCAAGGGCGTTCATTCAAGGATAAAACTCCGGTGTTCGGTGCAGTTGAAAGAGGCGGAAAGTTGATAGCCAAAGTTATAGATGATACAAGTTATAAAAGCATTGCGCCGATAGTTTTTAATCATGTAGATAAAAAGGCTACTATATTTACGGACGAATGGGTTGCATACGACAAAATAGGAAAATTGTACAATCGTATGTTTGTGGATCACAGTCAAGGTCAGTATGTAGAAGGAAACGCAACTACAAATACCATAGAAGGATTTTGGAGCATATTTAAAAGAGGCGTAATTGGAGTTTACCAAAAAACCTCAAAAAAGCACTTGCAGAAATACGTTAATGAGTTTGTTTGGCGTTATAATATGCGAAACTCCTCACAAGGATTTCAATATTCTTCATTTCTTTCTGCAACAAACCACAGAACTAAATACAAAGAATTAGTCGCATGAAAAGCACGAAAAAAACTAAAACACACACACCGAATCCGTTATACAATAAAAGTTATGACAAGATTTGGAAAGCGGTATTTAATACACCGAATCCGAAACCAAAAAAGAAAAGGATTAGAGGATTATAAAAATTCATTTATTTTCGCGGCGTTATTTCGATAACGTTTGCTATTGCTCGCGTACAAAAATCTGCAAAATTTTTAATTTACGGCAATAAGCGAACTGCGCGAAAGCGCGGACTTTCTTGCTTAAATTTGGGTGTTTGCAGATACCTTGTACGGGTAGGGAGGTCTGCTTTCTACCCAAGCGATATTAAACTTATCGTTTAACGCGCTTTTTAATCAAAAATTTTAACCAAAAACGAAGGGCGCGATGCTATAACTGCGCAAAAAAACGTATGAAAAAATTACTATCTATGCTAACCGTAGCAACATTGTTTCTATTTGGCTGCCAAAAAGAAAAAGAACCCGAACCAACCTATAACGATGATTTAGGTGGAACTGAATGGAAGTGGATAAGAGAAGGTGTCAGCACCTATGAAATTACACTTAAATTCATAAATAACAAGAATGTAAATGCGACAAAGAACTTTTTTGGAATAATCGGGACTTTCCCTTACGATTATACATATAGCGACAAAAATAAAAGTGGAATAATCAAAAAATTTGACAACGATGGCACAGACTCTAATTTTACCATATCAGGCAACGTCCTTATTATTGGAGACCGAAGGTATTACAAAAAATAGGAATGAAAATGAAAGGGTGTCGAATCAGACACCTTTTTTATTTTCTGTAAACTCGTATATGATTACCAAAATTTAAAGGGTTAAAAAAAGAAAACCTCAGAGATAATATGACAAATGCTGAACTCATTTTGAATATGCTTGCTGAATTATCTACAAAACAAATTTCCGAAACAACCAATCCTGAATCATTTTATGAACATTCGCAAGTTGCCCAACAAGGTGGAGAAGTTGCTAAAAATGCAAAACTTGAGTTAGAAGCAAAAACAGGACAAAAAGTAGTATCACCATTAAATGCCAAACAAGGCATTTTATTAAACAATAATACTGATAACGAGAATAATATCTCATAACATGTAAGCATTATGAACATTCCTATCGGCGAAAGCGAAAGAGCATTACAAAACAGAGTTATTGAGTTTTTTAAACAGAAACTCAATTATGTTTATCTCGGTAATTTGCAGCACAGGGCAAATACAAACGTTATACCCGAGTTGGTTAAAAACTTTCTTACGGATACTATGGAATACAGCGAGTATCTTGCAGACAGAGCCATTGAAAAATTAAACGAAACTGTTGCCGCCTGCCCAAGCGCAGATAAACTTTACGATGCTAATAAAAAAGTTTATTCTCTTCTTAAATACGGCATTAAGGTAACTGATGAAACCGGAATTCCCAAAACCATTTTTCCCATCAATTGGGAAACGCCCGAAAAAAACCATTTTGCTATAGCCGAAGAAGTTACTGTTTTGCACCATTGCGAAAAACGCCCCGATTTGGTTGTTTTTGTAAACGGAATTGCCCTGTCGGTTATTGAACTCAAAAAAAGCACAATTTCCGTCAGCAATGGAATTCGTCAAAATCTTACCAATATGCGGGAAGGATTTATTTACCCCTTCTTTACCACTGTGCAAATTGTGGCGGCAGGCAACGATAGTGAAGGTCTTCGCTACGGTGTTGGTCCCGATGAAAAGGATTATTTAGAATGGAAAAACTACGATAGAACTTCCAATACTGAAGCAAAAGAAATCAACGATGTTTGCACACTGCTAAAAGACAATAAATTAGAATGGAAAACATTCAGTATTTACGAAAAAAAACGTTTTTTGGATATTATCCACAACTTCGTTATTTTCGACAAAGGAATTAAAAAAATCTGCCGACACAACCAATATTTTGGCATCTTGGAGGCGCAACAAAAAATCGCAAAGCGCGAAGGCGGTATTATCTGGCATACACAGGGCAGCGGAAAATCGCTTACGATGGTGTGGCTGTCTAAATGGATTTTATCAAACCATCACAATGCTCGTGTGCTGATTATCACCGACCGCGATGAACTTGATGAGCAAATAGAAAAAACATACGGCGGAGTTGATGAAAATATTTACCGCACAATATCTTGTAAAGACTTGATAGAGAAACTTGATGCTTACGACGAGAGACTTATTTGTTCTTTGGTGCATAAGTTTGGTCATAGAAATACAAGCGGAGTTCAGGCTGATAATTATGACGTTTATATAGAAGAACTTAAAAAGGCATTGCCAAAGGATTTTTTAGCCAAAGGCGATATTTTTGTTTTTGTTGATGAGTGTCATAGAACTCAATCGGGCAAACTGCACAAAGCCATGAAAGAAATTTTACCCAATAGTGTGTTTATAGGTTTTACCGGAACACCGCTGCTAAGAGAAGACAAGAAAAAAAGCAAAGAGATTTTCGGCGAATATATTCATACCTATAAGTATAGTGAAGCTGTAACAGATAATGTAGTTTTTGACTTACGTTATGAGTCGAGAGATGTTCCACAGGAAGTTACCAATCAGGCAAAAATTGATGAATGGTTTGAAGCGAAAACACGCGGACTTACGCCGAGAGCCAAAGCAAAACTGAAACAATTGTGGGGCAATTTGCAAACACTTTATAGCAGCAAAACCCGTTTGGAGAAAATTGCCTGCGATATCATTTTTGATTTCAATACCAAATCACGACTTGAAGAGGGCAACGGCAATGCTTTGTTAGTTGCCGACAGCATTTATTCTGCTTGCAAATATTATGAGATTTTTACTTCAAAAGGTTTTAACAAGTGTGCGATAATCACCTCATTTGACAGTTCTACACAAGCCTTGCGCACCGAAACAACAAGCACCGACGAAAATAACGACGCTTGGGAGAAATACGAAGCATATCAAAAAATGCTGCACGGTCAAGACAAAGAAGATTTTGAAAAAGAAGCTAAACGCAAATTTGTGGAAGAACCTGCCAATATGAAACTGCTTATTGTAGTGAGTAAACTTTTGACAGGTTTTGATGCTCCGCCCTGCACGTATCTTTATATTGACAAATCAATGCAAGACCATAGTTTGTTTCAGGCAATTTGCCGCGTAAACCGCCTCGATGACGAAAGTAAAGATTTTGGTTATGTTGTTGACTATAAACAACTATTTGAAAATCTGACCAATGCTGTAAATCAATACGCTGGCACAAGTAATTTTGATGCCTACGACGAAGAAGATATTGAAGGACTTATCAAAGATAGAATTGAAGAGGCAAAAACTTTCTTTGATAAAACGCTTGATGAGATTGAAGCGCTTTGCGAAGGCGTAAAACACCCAAAAGGGCAACTTGAATACAGACAATATTTTTGCGGCGAAAGTGGCATTGATGTAGGAAAAGATGAACTTTTTGCCCGTATGCGCGAGAAACTGTATAAACTTTCCTCACGGCTTACAAGAGCATATACCGAAATCAAACCCGATATGACAGAAGCAGGATACACTCAGGAGAAACAAATCGAACTCGAAAAGAAAGTAAAATTCTATATTGATTTAAGAGATGATATCGGTAGAGCAAGCGGAGATTTTATTGATTATAAAGCATTTCAACCCGGAATGCGCTTCTTGATTGATAATTACATCATTGCAGAAGACAGTCAATCAATCGGCAAATTTGATAATTTTACAGTACTCGATTTTATTTTGGAACAAGAGAAAAAATTAAACGACGATACTGATAAATCTTCGCAGGAAGCTGCAGCTGAGGCTATTGAAAACAATATTCGCAAAAAAATCGTTGAAAGGCAAATCGTAAACCCACTCTATTACGAAAAAATGTCTGCTATTCTGCAACGCCTGATTAACGATCGAAAGAATGGAGTCATTGCTTACAAAAGTTTGCGTGACAAGTATTTAGAATTACTCAAAAATACTGAAAAACCCGAAGAAAATGAAGCCTTTCCTTTATCCGTTCGCCATAGTGCTGCAAAGCGGGCATTTTATGTGCAGTTCGGCGAAAACGATGCATTAGCCAATGAGATTTACAATGCCGTTGTAAATAGTAAACAAGATGATTTCAGAGGGAACATTGTGAAAATCAAAATAATAAAGAAAGCCTTGTACCATGTGTTGAACAATGAAAGCGAAGTTGAAAAAGCATACGAATTAGTTAATGTGCAAAAAGAATTTTAATCGCTATGAAAATACACGACATTGAAATAGAAGTAATTAAAAAAAGAATTAAGAACCTGCATCTTTATGTGCTGCCCCCCAATGGTTCAGTTAGGGTTTCTGCACCGTTGCCTGTCAGTGATGAAAACATTCGACTTTTTGTAACTTCAAAAATCAGTTGGATACGCACACAACAGAATAAATTCGCCAAGCAATTACGTCATAACGAACGAGAATTTGTATCTGGCGAAACCATTTACATTTGGGGTAAACAATATTATTTGCAGGTAGAATACAGCAGTAAAGCCAACAAATTTCTGCTTGACGGCGAAAGGGCAATTTTAACTGTTCGCCAAGAAAGCACAGCAAAACAACGTGAAAATTATGTTAATGAAGTGTTGCGAAAACACTTGAAAAAAGAAATTACTCGCCTGCTTCCTGTTTGGGAACAAAAAACAGGGTTGCAATGTAAACAGTGGCTTGTAAAATATATGAAAACTCGCTGGGGAACATTCAGCGAACGAACAGGAACCATTTCTTTCAACCTTCAACTCGCTCACAAACCTATAGAATGTTTGGAATATATTATTGTGCACGAACTCGGACACATTACGCACCACAACCACGGCAAAGGTTTTATCGCCTATATGGATACCTGTTTACCTTATTGGCGTGAAACAAAAAACAAACTTAATAATTTAACGTTGGATTATTTTGATGACTAATATGCTTGAATTTTCCCGAGTTCAGCCATCGCATCCCCCACACTCCTAACATTCTTAATAATTAATTGCGGTTTCCCGTTTACCGCCTTCATTTCTATTTTTCCTGTTTTGTGCGGTTTTTTGAGTCAAAAAAAATAATTATCAGAAACTCTTAGGATTAATGTTTTTAATACTGCATTATTGGGTGTCTTGGTTTATAG
>WQSU01000164.1 GCA_009787675.1 Lentimicrobiaceae bacterium | reverse complement strand
GCTTCCATCATGCCCGAAGCAGAAATAATGATGCAGGGGCGGTTGTAGGTGTTGAGCCGTTTAGAGTCATCAATAGTTCTGATATAATGCAAGTTATCGAACCCAAAGGGGTCGGGGTTGGCGATAATAAATTGCTGCATCTCTTCATTAAAATGTTCTGCATGCAGTCTGAAAATATCGGTAGCAGAAACTGCCAGCGGGCTATCTACAAAAATGTCGATTGTGGGCAAATTTCCTGCTTTTTTAAGTCGATGAAGTGCATACACAATCTCTTGTGTTCTTCCAATGGCAAACGAGGGAATGATGAGTTTGCCTTTTCTTTTGGCGCAGGCGTCCAGCACCACCAGCATAAGCGCTTGCTCGGCATCTTCAATAGATTCGTGCTTCCTGTTTCCATATGTAGATTCGCACATAATGTAGTCGGCTTGAGGCAATGCCGCAGGGTCGGGCAAAATGCGCTTGTTGTATCGTCCCACATCGCCGGTGTAGAGCAGCGTCTTAGTTACCCCATCTTCCTTAAAAGAGATGTAAACTGAAGCGCCACCCAAAATATGACCGGAATCGTAGAACTCAAACGAAAAAGTAGGCGTAATAGAAAATGTTAGATTGTAGGGAACGCTGATAAAATGCCCCAAACAGGCAGCCGCATCTTGCATGGTATAAAGTGGTTCTACGGGCGGCAGGTTTTGCAAGGCACGCTTTTTGTTGAATTGCTTCATATCCGTTTCCTGAATTTTCCCCGAATCGGGGAGCATAATGGCGCACAAATCTCTGGTTGCCGGTGTGCAAAACAGTTGCCCTCTAAAACCATTTTTATAAATGTAAGGTATTAATCCTGAATGATCAACGTGAGCATGGGAAAGAATCAGGAAGTCAATCTCTGCAGGTGTAAAGCCCAAGTTGCGGTTCATGGCATCGGTTTCCAAGCCCTTGCCTTGATACATCCCGCAATCGATTAAGATTTTCTTGTTTTCTGCGGTTGTCAGCAAAAATTTGCTTCCCGTTACCTCGCTTCCCGAAGCTCCAATACATTGTAATTTCATATCATTAAATAAGTTAACATGTTTAAAATTGAGAATGCAAATTATATGAAAAAAATGAATGGAATAAAGATTTCTGAGAAGAATTGAATTAGAAAAATATTATACATTTGCGCCCAAATTATTAACCCCTAATATATTTATTATGAAAATTTTAGTTGCTACCGAGAAACCTTTTGCCAAAGTGGCTGTTGAAGGTATTAGACAAATTGTGGAAAATGCCGGATTTGAATTGGCATTGTTAGAAAACTACACTGACGTTAACGACTTGTACAAAGCCGTTGCCGATGCTGATGCACTGATTGTTCGTTCCGACAAAGTAACCAAAGAAGTAGTGGATGCTGCCCAAAAGTTGAAAATTGTGGTACGCGCCGGCGCCGGTTACGACAACCTTGACCTGCCTGCTTGCACTGCCAAAAACATTGTAGCAATGAACACTCCGGGGCAAAACTCTAATGCTGTAGCCGAATTGGCGCTGGGCATGATGGTATTCATGGCGCGCAACCAATTCACCCCGGGCACGGGCAGCGAACTGCTCGGCAAAAATTTGGGCATCCATGCGTATGGAAATGTGGGAAAATTGGTAGCTAAAATTGCTAAAGGATTTGGAATGAAAGTGTATGCTTTCGACCCATTTGTTAAAAAAGAAGATATGGAAGCCGAAGGCATTGTAGTTTGCAGCACTGCGGAAGAATTATATTCCAAATGCCACTATGTATCATTACATATTCCTGCTAATGAGCAAACTAAAAAATCAATTGGATATGATCTGTTGTCAAAAATGCCGAAAAAAGGCGCTTTAATTAACACCGCCCGCAAAGAGGTAATTCATGAAGAAGAATTGGTTAAAGTATTGACAGAAAGAGAAGACTTGAAGTATGCTACCGATGTTGCTGCCGGTAACCATGCAGAATTAGTTGAGAAATTTGGCGCACGTATTTTTGCAACACCTAAGAAAATAGGCGCTGAAACTGCCGAAGCCAACATCAACGCCGGATTAGCCTCCGCCAATCAAATTGTTAAATTTTTAAAGACGGGCGACACTACTTTCCAAGTAAATAAATAATTGATTAAAATCTCTCATGATTTGCAGTACCACTTTATTGCTGCCGCATATCTTTCCCAAATGCTTATGGTTTCTTCCCTTCCTATTTTAGATGGGTGTATGATCAGTTTAAAACCGCTGCAACTCACTTTTAAAGCCCCGAGCGATAAAAGCTTCTCCATGATTTTTCAAGAAAAAAACGCTAAAAATTAAGAAAGTCGAAATTGGTTAAGAAAAAGTTTGAGGTGCTATTCAAATAATGTTTTATGAAACTATTGGAGAAAAAGCATCTAACAAAGGGCTATCCATTTTTTTAACTTAAATACGGTTTTTCAAAAAGTTTCGTTTTCTTAACCGCAAAGAACGCAAAGAGTTTACGCAAAGAACGCAAAGAATTATTCAGAGGTATCAATATTAACTTTAATTCTATGACAGAGAATGAATTATCAAAAATTGTATTTGATTTAGGAATAAAAGTATATAAATCAATTATAACATTTTACAATAAATTCTTTGCGTACTTTGCGTAAACTCTTTGCGTCCCTTGCGGTTAATTATTTTGCATAATCCGAATTTATCTTATTTTATTAATAAGACAGTAAAAAATAGCGCCTCAAACTTTTTCTGAACCTTGAAATTATTGGCAAATTTAGAAAGTAAGAAAAGTGTATTTTTGCGAAATTTTATTATTATAATGAATACTGTAATTGTAGATAAACTAAAAACATTTTTTCCTACCTATCCTATAGAAAAAGCGTGGATATTTGGTTCTTATGCACGTGGAGAAGAAACAAGAAAAAGCGATTTAGATATATTAGTACGTTTTAATGAAAATGCTAACGTATCATTATTTGATTACGTAAGAATTATGAATAGAATAGAAAAACTATTGCATAAAAAAATAGATATGCTATCGGAAGGAGGCATCATGGATTTTGCTAAAGAATCTATTGACAACGATAAAATTTTGATTTATGAGAGAAAAGATTAGAGATAAAGGCAGATTAGAGCATATATTGCAAGCTATTGATTATATTTTTGAATTTACGGATAATGTAACTTATGAAGATTTTATTGAAAATAAAATGTTAAAATTTGCGGTCATTAAAAATATTGAAATAATAGGTGAAGCAAGTTATAAACTAACAAGAAAATTTTGTAAAGAGCATCAAGAAATTGAATGGGATATTATTGTTAAAATGAGACACATTTTAGTGCATGGGTATTATCAAATAGAAGATATATTTGCTTGGTATGTAGTCCAAAACGACTTGAAACCGCTAAAAGAAAAAATACAAAAAATTTTTGAAGAGTTGACATAAATCTATAATATAAAAAACAGTTTGTAATTTTCAACCCTTCCCTTCCTGTTTTAGATGGGTGTATGATCAGTTTAAACCCGCTGCAACTCACTTTTAAAGCCCCGAGTGATAAAAGCTTCTCCGTGATTTTTCAAGAAAAAAGCGCTAAAAATTAAGAAAGCGACCGTACAAAAATTGATACATCATGGTAGAAAATTTGATGAAAACAGCTGTTTTTTAATAAATAATTACAAAAACTGTACTTATTAGGTTTTAAAGAGGCTGTATGATCAGACCATTTAATAGAACTCTGATAACGCTGATTGAGCATGATAAACCTGATAATAAATTCAAAATCAGAATATTAAAAATCAGAGAAAGTCTGCTAAATCAGTGTCATCAGCGTTCTATAGGAGTTCATTTCAAAATATCAAAAAAAATACGGTTTTTTATCAAAAGAAATACGGCAAATAGCATACTTCACTAAAGTTCTATATTAATTTTGTTCCGAAATTTTTAACCAAACGTATAATTAAAAAACCTTTTTTATGAAAAAAACCACATTTTTAATTCTTTTTCTGGGCGCACTCATCTTTGAGGGGCAGGCGCAATATTGGAATCTATCGGGAAATAGCACTACTTCCACTTCCAATTTTTTGGGAACAACAGATTGTCAACCCTTAATCTTTAAAACAAATAATACTGAACGAATGCGATTACTAAACGACAAGTCGTTTTTGGGAATAGGGCTTTCAATGCCGCAAGCAACCTTACATTTACATCATCAAATAGGTCCAAACTCATGCGAACCTTTTGTGAGTGTTTCATCGGTTAGAAGATTACTGCAAATAACTACCCCTGAAACAGGAAACAATGGAAATAACGGCTTTAGCATATCTTTCAAGGGAACGAAAGAGGTTATTCTTCAACAACAGGAGCAAGCCAATTTTTCTATTAATGGACCTGGCGGAGGGCTGACTATAGCGCCTAACAGTAATGTTGGTATTGGCACAGCGAGTCCGCTTCATAAATTACATATAGAAGATGGAAATCTCTTACTTTCTAAAACATCAACAAATCCTTCAGTATCAATTTTCTTCGGAGAAGCTACTGCCAATCTTCCTGATCAATGGGAAATTAGTTTTACCAATACGGGTAGCTCTCTTGATGGACTTAATTTCTCCAAACGACTCTCTTATTTTATTCCAGATACCAGCAATAGAGGAGGTGATAGATTGATAACTTCTGTGTTATTTCTTGGCAGTAACGATAATGTGGCTATTGGGCACCAAAACCCACAGGCAAAGTTAGATGTTTCGGGCTCATTTAAAACGCAAAGCGCCAATATTACAGGGGCTTTGACTGCTAAAAGCGCAACAATTAATGGCGCTTTTACTGCCAATAGCGCAAAAATTACAGGGGCTTTGACTGCTAAAAGCGCGGATATAGCAGAGACTGTAAGTGCGAAAATCGCACATATATCAGGAACCTTTACAGCTGCAGATTTACTATTCGCGTGGGGGAGATTGGTATCTATTAAAGGCGATACTCATATAAGCGGAGAGACTCATATAAGCGGAAATGTTAAGATAGGAGAAGGACTCTTCAGCAATCTATCTCTTACAGGAAATGCTTTTATTGGTGGCAAAGTAAAAACAACAGAAGTCGAAGTTTCCTTAGACGTTTGGCCAGATTTTGTCTTCGAAAATAACTACCCTTTAATGAGCTTGCCGGAAACAGAACAGTTTATTAAAGCCAACAAACACTTGCCCAACGTACCCTCTGCCGCAGAAGTGGAAGCCAACGGCATTAACTTAGGCGAAATGAACGCCATACTTATACAAAAAGTAGAAGAACTAACGTTATACATTCTTGATTTACAAAAACAAATTAACGAAATAAAAACGAAATAATCCTATGAAAAATAAATTAAAAGTTATACCCCTTCTGCTTTCTGCCTTCTGCCTTCTGCTTTCTGCCGTAAACGCCCAAATAGAAGAAAATAAATTAATAATGCCGCCGAAAATTGAAGCAATGGTAGTTGCGAAACTTAATAACGAGCCTGTTGAAAAGTTCTACAGATATGGCATTAATAACAAAGAGCAGTTAGAAAAATTACAATTAGGAAGACCTGTTCGTGAGTATGTAATTAATTCTGATAGAGATACCTTAATACCTCAAGGTTGGCGAGTGCCCATCATGTATGAAGGAAAAGCGCTTTTGTTAGCGAAGGTTTCGGCAAGAGAGGTATGGTTTGGCCCTCCCAGTATGGGAGAAGGAATTCATCATTATGAACGTAAAGACTTGATGGGGATTGTAATGGCTAAAGGGCTACCTTGGGAATATTTTTATATTCGAAGAGAAAATCAAGATGTTTTCATACAAGTGTTTGATCCTGCAACACGCCAGTATTTTAAAAACGAATATAGTTTAAATGAGCTTATTAAACTTAAAAATAGAGTTATAGAGTTACGTACGGCAAACACAAAAGAGGGCAGGCAGGAGCTTGATAAGATTTTTGGAACAAACCAAGTGAATGAAAATGACATTTATGACACCCATTTTCCACAAAAACATGAATTGAAGATTACCCCTGAAATAACAGGAAAACTGGCTAC
>WQSU01000163.1 GCA_009787675.1 Lentimicrobiaceae bacterium | reverse complement strand
CGAGGCAGGCAAAAAATATAGGCTACAAGCAAAATAACCATCACTGCTAGGATGATTGCTTTTTTTTTGCTGATATTTTTTAGTTTGAGTTTCAAATCGGCTTTTTTTCACCTTAAGATAAAGTTTTACTTTTGCTACAAAGATACAAAAAAAATCAGAAATGAAAAAAATTTCGTATCTTTGCACAAAAATTACTACTTATTATGCCAAAGCTATACGAATATCTCGGTATTGCAATATGGTTCTATTCCGACGAACATAACCCTATTCACGTTCACGCAAAATATGGCGACAATGAAGTTAAGGTTGAATTATATGAGACAAACGGAATTGTCTATGACGTGCAGTACAAAGATATAAACGGAAAATTCAGCCCAGCGAAAATGAGGGATTTGAAACTGTTTATCAACGAAAACAAAAACGCAATTTTGTACGCTTGGAAACAAGTTTTTGAACAAAACGTGAAACTCAAACCCATTAAAATCACAAAACGAATAAGATGACAATCACAAATGCCACATATCTGCATGACTATTTGATTGAAGTAACATTCAAAGACAACGTTATTCGTGTGATTGATTTGGAAAACTTCTTCAAAACAAGCCCATTGAAATTGGTTAGAAAGTTCTATTCGCTCGAACTATTTAGGCAATTCAGAATCGAAGACGGTGTGCTTTGTTGGGGCGATAACGAATGCGACATCAATCCGAACAGTATCTACGCAGGTAAATATGATGCCCAACTAGAACACGTCTAGGTTATTTGTTGTAATGCATAATAATCATAGTTTGCCACCAATTTTGTCGACACTGTCGACAAAATCTTTTTACCATATTCTGCACGTTCCATTCCCAAAACCACAGAATTGATATACGTTCCAATCTCCCAAAACATCAATATCACTTGACTGTTCGCTGCCGAAACGGCATTGAACTTTCTGTTTTCAATGATTTTTGAAACATTAGAAAATATGACATCTTCATGGTCTATATCTGTGATCTTAAGACCGTTTTTATTTCTTCTTATTTTGCTCATTTCTGTACTTTTTGCAAAGGTACGATTTTATTTTGAAAATTGAAAACATTTTTTTTAGAAATCGTACCAGCATTCTAGTGGCTTGGCAATGAGCAGTGTTGAAACATCAATTTATTAAGGTGCAATACAGAAAATACAATACAAAGTCCATAATCTATAAGTCCAATAAACAAATGTTATTACAAACATTAGGTGCAAAAACATTAAAATAATATCTTTTTTTCAATGCAATTGACTTTCCTTTTCTTTGTCATAGCACTCTACCACATGGTCTTCTTGTTATTCTATACCAATTTTCCTTTATTCTCCAACTACTTTTTGAGCGTTCTACTATTGAGTCAAAGTATTTAATTCTTTTATCATCATTTGTGTACATGAAAAAACTCGATGGACCATCAAGAAGCCCCCAATGTATGAAAAACCATACTGTTATTGCTTGCGCACTGTCATTTCTTTCTATTTTTATTTCATTTCCTCCATCTGAAACAATTGGAAATCTAAAAGGTAGTTCTATAAAACTATAATCACTATGTCTATCAACATTAGGAACTAACTCCCTGTTTTTTACCTTCTCAACAATCTCCACTCGTTTGTTGTATAGAATCTGCCAGTTTGCTTTTTCAATTCTTCTGTCAATAGAGAATCCCCCCAATAGTGTCAGATAAAAAAATAAGCCGTAGAAAAGAACTTTTACTACTCGTATTTTTTTTATGTTTTTTCTTTCCTCTAATAGTATTATGAACTGAACAAGTGTAATAGTTAAAAACATCCCGAGAATCCACAACCTTGTAAATATAACAAATACACCAATATGAAACTCTACTATTCTTAAAAGCAACCATAGAATAGCAACTAAAATCAGTATTATCACTTCTTTTTTCATACCCAATTTGTTATCAAAATTAGCATTTATCTCCTTAACAAAATTTGCCGAAACTCCTCACTACTTACAACTTGCACATAAGGAAAATCCATCTCTTTCAACACGTTGAAATGTTTATCGTTGGTAACAATATAGTCAGCACCACCATTCAAGGCACAGTCAACAAATTTATTATCATCGGGGTCGGCAGAGATTAAATTCCATTTGTAGTACGGCGTCGTTGGCGAGAAATTATAGGCGTTTGTAATTGTATTTATCACGCTTTCGCTGATTTCAACCGAATAAAACCTAGCTAATAATTCTCCGTATTCTTCAAGTATTTCGGTGCTACAACACAATGTCAATCCGCCATTTTCGAATGCTTCCCAAATCCAATAGTGTGGCGAATCTTCAAAAATTGCAGGCAACAAACAATTGGTGTCTAAAACGATTTTCATTGGGTTGAGATGCGATTATGTCCGTGCATAATTTCGTCCATCTTTGCACTATCAAGTTGATTTTTTTTCCAAAATTCTCGTGTTTGAATTTTCAATTTATCTCGATAGTAGTTGAAAAGCACAGACTGCATTTCTTTCAAACCCTCTTCGCGTTTGTTGTAGGCAAACATCTGCAACAAATGTTGTTGCATTTCGTTTAATGGTGAATGTGTTACGGTTGCTTCCATTGTCTTTTCATTTTTAACTTTACAAAGGTACGATTTTTTTTTCAATTACGCAAATACAATGATAGTTGCCTGATATAAATACGGGTTGTTTTTTCTTCACCAACGAGTCCAAGATTTATTTCTAATTAATGACTAGCACCTTAATTATTTTTTTATTTTTTGCTTTTCAATAATTCTCCCCCAAATATAAGGAACAATCCATGCAAGTACCCAAATTGCCAGTAAAAATCTCTCAACAATTGTAGGTATTTTGATGGTTGAAATATTTACAATGCTCAAAACGACACTTATTACAAAAAGACTCACTGCGGGAATGAAAATAAAGCTAAATATTTTTTTAATTTGATTCTTTTTGTTCGATTTGTACCAGTTAACAAAATTGTCATTTGTTGTTTTTTTCTCTACTAACTGCTTAAAGTATTTATTTGACTCTCTGTATTTCTTCAGCCGTCCTAAACACAAACCTTTCAAGAACATAGCACCTTCAGAGTACATATCATACCATTCCGACAGCCCTCTTAATCTTTTCAAATCTCTTTCTATTTCGTTGGCAACAGAAAATGCTTTCGTATAATACCCTTCCTTTTCTAAAGAAAAAGCATAGTTATACATTTTTATAGGAATAACAAATTCTACATCTTCTCTACGTCCATTCTCTAGCAAGTCATTGAAAAAAACGATATTTTCTTCATATTTTTCAATTAGCTTCAGACTTTCTTTTTCTGTGCCAAAAAATGCTTTAAGTTTTCCTTTCTTTGTCATAGTATTTCTTTTTACGAAACTTTTACACTTACCTCTTCTCAGGAAATTCATAAACAAGTTGCACTCGTTTATTACCCTCCGCATTCACATACACTTCCCTCCGCTCTATAGGTTTTGGACAAAGTTTTTTCTGTAACCACAATGGAAGAATACAACCCGGAATGACAAAAAACATCGAAACTACTACAAATATCCAAATTGTTGTATCAAAGGGTTGAGTAAATAAAGTTGATATAAACACTATAAAAAAGCCAATAGCCATGAGCGAAAACAGAACGGTTACCCAAAAATAATACTGCAATTTTTTCGATGCAACAATATAAATTAACGGCACATACCAAATTAATTGTATTGGCATCGTAAGAAACACAAGGATTGTCGTTATAACTAGAAATATTAGAAGTATGGAATTCCATATCCCATACTTCTTAACTGCCTGTTTTGTTGGAATATATTTCAATACACCTGCAACATCTTTTGAATACTTGTATTTGTCGACAAGCAGTTCAAAAACCTCTTGTTTTGTTTTGTCGCCTTGATTTAAAAGCTGTTTTGCTTCTTTTCTTATTTCTTTTTTTGGTACTTTTCGTTGAGTTGTTTTAGTCATAGCGTTTCTGTTTTTTTATTTCCTTGATATTTAGCCATTGCGTCAAATTGCAAGTTATATGCCGTTCTGCTCACTCTCTCCTTCAAATTTAAATATTTCACTTTCATTTTCAATCATGTAACGAATGCTTTTTTCAAATTCTTTTTTTATGGTCGGATTCAAAAAGGTTATCCATTCGGGATTGTCCTCGTATCGCATAAAAGCAAATAGTGCCAAAGCATACCCCCACTCATCGTGCTTTAAATACCCACTAGCATTGTAAACCCATCTGTCTTTTTCTTGAGAAAATTGAAAAGAGGCATTTGCTGTGAAAATCCCGAAACCAAAAAAGACAGTTGCTAAATCCGTTAAATACTCATCATCGTCTGCTTTTTTCTCTCCCAATAATTTAACATGAGAAAGTTCATGAGCCACCGTAGCTATTAATTGTACGGGATTGTTTAGGATGTTTGTATTTATAGAAATTTCATATTTACCTGTTTTGTTTTTCCCGTGATACAGTCCAGCAGTTCGAGCTTCTTTAGTGTCGTTTTCTAAAAATAAGGTGGAACCTCCCATGTTTATTTCTACCAGCCCTTCTTCGTAAAAATTAATTTCGATTTCATTTGGATTAATCTGCATGTTTTCGGCTACAATTTTTACTACTTCGTAAACGTTTTCTTTCGAACTATTCCATTGAATAGGAAAATCTGTTTTTGTCGGCAAAAAAACTTTTCTTTTATCTAATGTCGGTTCAGGAAATAATCCGTCCAAAAAACAAATATTTTGCTCAAGGTATTTTCTCCATTCGTAGTCTAGTGGCTCATAATTTTTCTTTTTAAATAGATTTTTAAACATAGTGCTTCTGTTTTTTTATTTCCTTGATGTTTAGCCATTGTGTCAAACTGCAAGTTATCGGCTGACGATTTATTTGTGTACAAAAAAAATCACTTTGATTTTGCCCTCTTTAGTGTCAGCCAAATGCCTATTAGGATTCCAATGCCAAACGAAACTGACGTCAGTCCGAAAAAGTTCAATGCTTGAAACTTTATACCGGTTCCCAAAAGCATACTTATTCCGACAATTAAAAAGAAAAATGCACCAAACTGAAAGGATGCCAAAGGGCGTTTCATCACTAATGGATTGTCGTTCCATGTTGGCTTTACAATTTCATCCTTACGAGACCTTACCAATAGAGGGGTCACAATACTGCCAAAAATCAAAGGCATTAAAATCATCATAAGTCCTTGTTGTCCTATAGCACCGATTGGCATAAGCAAGTTAGGCAGTGCTGATAATCCAAGTACAATGGCTTTTATTTTTCCTGTTCTGTTCCAATTTTTCATTTGTAATTATGTTTTAGTTATTTTTTTTATGCTCTAAAATTCATGTTTTAATATTTTATTTGTTAATAGTTCTACTATGCAAAAATCGCAATATAATAAATTCTCATACTTCACTCTTTCATGTAAGCAGGCTGTTTGCTGTGCATTGTCTCTAACTTATAAATAATACGACCTGCGTTCCACTACCTAACAACCCTCACCCGACCAGCACGAGTTTTGGCATAAGCCGAAGTGTCGTACATTGCTTCGCTCTGAATTGCAGGCAGTACAAACGTTCCGACGAAGGCGGCATTCAAGCGAACTCTGACTGTTACGGTTTGGTTTCTTCGCAGGTCGAAATAGGTTAAAATTCTATCGTCGCGAATGTCTTGGTGAGTAAATGCGGTTCTTGTTGCATCGCTTTCGTCGCCTATCATACGCTCGTTAAAAATTTCCCAGCCGGAAGGAATAATGTGCGTTAGTGCTACATCGGTAAAATCACGTGTCGGACTGATATTCGTTACCCTTACTTCTGCAATAAAATCCGTACCTTGTCTCAGCGTTTGAACATCTATCGGATTTCCTCTCAAATCGGTATACGAAACATTAATACGCAAATTATTAGCCATTTCGGGCAATGTGTCTCTTATCGGTTGTATTCTTGACACAACATTGACGTATAGCGTTCCTGTGCCGGTATTGGTGAACGCTATGTTTCCTGAAGCATGTCTTGGCAGATCCGTTTGGATAATCGTTCTT
>WQSU01000162.1 GCA_009787675.1 Lentimicrobiaceae bacterium | reverse complement strand
GCCGGCTTTATGTTTTTTGCCATCTTCATAAATGTAGCCACGATCAACATTACGCGCCTCCCAATAGCTGTTAAATGCTTGTTGGTAGTCTTTTAATGTCAACTCTTCAACGCTTTTTTCTTTGGGTAGCAGCTCCAACCAAGGTTGGGCGTTTGCCATTTGAAATGTGAAAATGGAGGACAAAAGCCAAAATAGAATGAAAATTTTTTTCATGATTTATTTTTAATTTTTGGGGCAAAAATAGAGTTTTTTTTAAGAATTACCTGTACCCGGAAAGTAATTGACGTATGCTACTGCGATCAACAAAAAAGTAGCAATAAGAATTAATAAAAAGTATAATATGCCGATGCCAATTGCCTTTCTTACAGCCTGCCACCGTGTTTTAGTATGATAAAAACGGTGAAATCCTATAGATAAATAAACTCCGGGAACGAGAAAAAGTAAAAACGATAACCAATCAGGAAAGTTGAAATTAGAAGTGAAAATTGCAATAACGAGCAATATGCTACAATAAATCCATAAAAAAGTATGGAAATGCACCGCAAAGACCAAATGAAACATGTAGAATAATTTTTGCCGCCTGAAAAAAAACGCAAGTAACAAGGCGAAAATAGGCATGAGCAAAAAAGCAGCATAAGGTGCAAATTTGGTAAAATATTTCATAGAGGATCTCATAAATTCAAAGAATTTCTCATTTGTCATTCCTTCATCTTTATTATTTATAGAATTATCTGAAAGTGAATCTGTAGAGGTTTCGTCTGGTGAAATTTGAATGTTCATTAGTGCATTAGGGGTAACGTTACCGTTTTGACTAAGTGCAAGATCCATTTGACTGATTACAAGAGCAAAAAAGATTAGTGTGGACATCCAAAACAGTTTTACAGGGTGTACATACCTTATAATCTTTCCCTTACGGTATTCATTGGACAAAAAGCCCGGACGAAGCAACAAGAAAGCCAAAGAGCGCGGCGTTTTCCCCTCAAGAGCAAAAGCGTTGTCTAACACTTGGGTAATCAATTTCAAGATGGGCTGCCCCACACCAGCCGAAAGATCTTGTCCGCATTCGTGGCAATATCGCCCTACGGTTTGGGCGCCACAGTTCCGGCAAACCGTATCTTCCGGCAATGCGCGTTCTTTTTTCTTAAACCACTTCATATTTTTTTACAATAAAACGCTGCAAATAAACATCATTTTTTTATAACTCATTCTACTATAGAGGGCAAAAAAATAGCAAATATTATCTTACTTTGCCGCACAAAAAAAGATACTCATTTTGAAACGTCGCATCGCAATTCTCGGTTCCACCGGTTCTATGGGCACACAAGCCCTGCAAGTTATTAACCAATTTCCTGATATTTTTGAAGTTGAGTTGCTATCTGCCTACTCCAACAGCGATTTGCTCATTCAACAGGCGCAAAAATACAAACCTAATGTAGTGATCATTATTGATGAAACTCATTATCAAAAAGTTAAAAATGCATTAGCCCAAGAAGACTGTAAAGTTTTTGCCGGAATGAAATCGTTAATAGACTGTATGACCATGAATAGTATTGACATGGCATTATCGTGCATTGTGGGCATTGCAGGATTGGCGCCGGCGTTTGCCGCCCTTGAGAATGAAATTCCGCTTGCACTTGCCAACAAAGAGACTTTGGTGGTTGCCGGCGAGTTAATGATTCAAAAAACAAAAGAAAAGCAAGTGCCGATTATTCCTGTAGATTCGGAGCATTCTGCCATTTTTCAATGCCTGATGGGAGAGCAGGGAAATGAAATTGAAAAACTTATTCTTACCGCTTCAGGAGGACCTTTTAGAGGAAAAACCACCGCCGAATTAAAGAAAGTAACTTGCGAACAGGCGCTTAAACACCCCAACTGGAACATGGGCAACAAGATTACCATCGACAGCGCTACGCTCATGAATAAAGGTTTAGAAGTAATTGAAGCCAAGTGGCTGTTTAACATTGATTTGGATAGGGTAGAAGTGATTGTGCACCCGCAATCCATCATCCATTCGTTGGTGCAGTTTGCAGATGGCTCTGTGAAAGCACAACTGGGACTTCCTGATATGAAATTGCCGATTCAGTATGCGCTCACTTTCCCTAAAAGGTTGGAGAGTTTATTTCCGCGCTTTTCGTTTGCAGATTACCCAACCTTTACTTTTGAAAAACCTGACTTCAATGCTTTTCCTTGTTTATCATTAGCTTACCATGCCTCAAGAGAGGGTGGGAACAAACCTTGTGTGTTAAATGCGGCAAACGAAGTAGCAGTTGCCAAGTTCTTAAAAGGAGAAATTAAATTTACGGATATTCCCAAGATGATTGAAAATGCATTGACAAACACTCCTTTTGCTCAGCCGAAAACAGTAGGGGAGTATTTGGAGGTGGATAAAGGGGTGAGATATAAGCTATAGCCGGATATGTCCCGTACAGAAAAAAATGGAAAAACTGACAATTAGTCGCAACAAGAAAATATACAAATTGACTATAAATTAAAAGAATATGTAAATGAAAAAGATTTTTTTACTTTTTTTGACGGTTTTATACTTTTGTGCCTTTATAAGCAAAGCGATGGGGCAAACTGTAAATTATGGGAATATTGGTCATAATGGCGCTCCTGTTACAGCAAGCCTATACCAAACAGACAGTACATTAACTATCACTGGAACAGGAAATATGGCTGATTTTTTATCTTCCACTGAATGGGATGGTCAATCACCATGGAAACAGCAAGGTCATTGTTCCAAAATTAGAACCGTTATCATAAATAATGGTGTAATGAACATTGGCGATGTGGCGTTTCAGGATTGCAACAATTTGAAATGGATAAGCATTCCAGAAGGAGTTACAATAATAGGAGTAAAGGCGTTTGAAAATTGTACTTCGCTTCAGGTTATTTACATTCCAAGCAGTGTTAACTCAATAGAAAATCAAGCATTTATAAATTGTTCAAATTTGAAAGTTATTGGGAACATGGCTACTGCGCCGCAAAACATAAACAGTACTGTATTTCAGAATGTACCCCTTAGCGGAAAATATCTCGCTGTGCCTGTACAATCTGTCGAAATTTACCAATCAGCAAATATTTGGGGAAGTAGTTTTAATGTTACTGGATTGTTTCTACGGCTGTAGCGGTATCACCCAAATTACTAGTAATCTCACTATACCGCCTACTATTTATAACAATTCATTTTACGGTGTAAATAAAAATATTCCCGTCTATGTTCCTTGTGAATATGTCGGCGCATACCTAAATGTTCAATATTGGAAGCCGTCAGATGGTGGATTTACAAACTATCAGTGTGCTGTCCAAGTTGAGCCATCCTCTAATTCTGCTGTAGTTACTTTTCCTGTCATTGATAATGCAGAAACTTATACATTGCTTATTTTCGGAGATGAAAATCATACCGATATAATACAAGAACTTCGTTTAGATGCCAATGGCAATATTATTGGAAAGCAAATGCTATCATGTACCGTATCAGGTTTAGAGGCAAGCTCCCAATATTATTATTCACTTACACCATACAATGCAGATGAATACATGATAACTGTTTTTGCAGGAGATTTTGCAACTACTGCTGCAACATTTGTTCCAGTAACCAATATTACTAATGTGCCTACCATAGCCGTAGCAGGAGTGTCACTAACACTAAAAGGAACAGTAATTCCAAGCAATGCCACCAATCAAACTATATTATGGAGTGTGAAAGATGCAGGAACAACAGGAGTAAATATTAATGGGAATGAATTTCTTGCCTTATCGAAAGGTACGGCAGTTGTTACAGCTACTATTCCAAATGGTTCGGAAATAGGAGAAGATTATGCGAAAGATTTCAACATTATAGTAAGTAATGTAGGGATTGATAATATTACATCGCCACAAATAGTAATTTTTCCCAACCCCACAAATGGTCAGTTACGGATTGAAAATTACGGAATTGTAGTGGAAGATTATAGCATTTTCAGCCCTATAGGACAATTGATTATGCAAGGAAAATTACATAATGAAGCTACTACCATAAGCGTAAGCACATTGGAAAAGGGAATCTATTATCTTAAAATTGCAGATAAAACATTAAAATTTGTGAAACAATAGCGCTTTTGGAAGTTAAAAATTAAATTACCCCGTCGCTTTCCTTGTTTGAAATGCCGTATTCGCTATGCTCATACCGCATTTCAAACCGCACGCAAAAAAATTGCGACAAATCTCTCGCAAGCATATTGTACAGAAAAATTTACAATATGCCCCACCCGATATTTGCCGCAATTATTTTGCTTTAGCTCACACACACTCAAGAAAGTAATTGAGATTTGCAAGACCTAACAAAAGGGAAAAGCGGCTATCGCCATTTTTTCTTTTGTTGCCCACCCACCACCCTGAAATAGAACATAATATCACAAACATCCATAATAATATATTGATAACCAAAAATATTTTACCTTTGCACTCTAAAATTATTCCGCGATGCAGACCGAAGAATTGATTTCGTTAGTCAACTATTTAAAGATTCAATCAAAAGAAAATGAATGGATTGAATTTAAACACAATTTTCATTCCCCTGAAGAAATAGGGGAACTGATTTCTGCATTGTCCAATTCGGCAAGGATTCATAACCAAGCATTCGGATATTTGGTTTTCGGAATTAAAAATGAAACACATCAAGTTTTGGGAACAGATTTTAAAGCCCAAAGTTATAAAAAAGGAAACGAAGAATTGGAAAACTGGCTTGTATCGCGATTAAATCCACGTATTGATTTTGCAATACATGAATTTGACTATGACGTGAATAAACATATTTCTTTGTTTGTTATTCCGGCTGCAAAAAACCGCCCTGTTTTGTTTTTGCATCAAGCATATATCCGAGTGGGAAGTATTACAAGGAAATTGATTGATTTTGAGGAAAAAGAACGTAAGATATGGCAAAACAACGATTACCAATTGGAAAACGACATTGCAAAATCCAAACTTTCCGCATCGGAAGTTATTGCCTTGCTAAGTACTGAAACGTACTTTGAGCTACTAAAAATTCCCTATCCGAGTAATCAATCGGGAGTGGTAGAAAAATTTATTTCGGAACTGTTGATTGTTAAGGAAAATACAGGTTATGCCATTACGAAATTAGGCGCATTGTTGTTTGCTAAAAATCTGAATGATTTTGATGAACTATACAGAAAAGCCGTTCGTATAGTCGTTTACAAAGGCAAAGGAAAAATAGAAACGGAGCGAGAGCAAATTTTCACAAAAGGATATTGTGTTGGTTTTGAAAATATGTTAGATTGGATAAACGGACAATTACCTGCAAACGAAATCATCGGCAGGGCATTGCGCGTGAATCAAAGAGCGTATCCCGAAGTTTCCGTTCGCGAATTGACAGCCAATTGTATTATTCACCAAGATTTTGAGCAAAAAGGATTCCCAATGATTGAGATTTATTCAGACCGCGTTGCTATATCTAATCCCGGACAACCTTTGATTGTTCCCGAACGATTTATTGACGAGTATGTTTCGCGAAATGAAAAAATGGCGGACTTAATGCGACGTGCGAATTTTTGTGAAGAAAAAGGTAGCGGCATGGATAAAGTCATATCCAACAACGAAGCATATCGGTTACCGCCAATCAATATTCTGGTAGATGATGTAAGAACAACCGTAACAATATATGCTTATCAAAAATTATCGGAAATGGGTCGTAAAGACAAGATAAATGCTTGTTATCAACATTGTTCTCTGCGTTATCTGAAAAATGAAAAAATGACAAACCAAAGTCTGCGGGAACGGTTTGAAGTGGAAGAAAGGAATTATTCTACGATTTCGCGAATCATACGAGATACAATTGAAGCGAATTTAATAAAAGAAGAGGATCCGGATAATAAAGCAAAAAGATATTCTCGCTATGTTCCATTTTGGGGATAATTTAATGTGATGGTAATGTGATTGTAAGGCTATGTTTTAAATTTAAACTACTTATACTCAATAATATTTAATGTGACAATAAAAATGCAAGTGGCAATGACAAAAAAAAAAAAGGGAATTTTGAAAAGAATTGTTGAAAAGGAAAGAAACGTAAATG
>WQSU01000161.1 GCA_009787675.1 Lentimicrobiaceae bacterium | reverse complement strand
AAATTGATGAAGCATACAAAGTAGCCATACATGCCATTGAAAAATTGGAGTTTAGAAATATGATGCGTGAAGAAGAGGACCCTATGGGGGTAATTCTCACCATCAATTCAGGGGCGGGCGGCACCGAAAGTTGCGACTGGGCAGAAATGCTGCTCCGCATGTATTTGCGCTGGGGAGAGCGAAATAAATACGCTATCAAATTGTTAGACCGGCAGGAAGGTGATGTTGCAGGTATCAAATCGGCAACCATTGAATTGGATGGAGCCTACGGCTACGGCTACCTCAAAAGCGAAAACGGTGTGCACCGCTTAGTACGCCTCTCTCCTTTCGATTCTGCCAACAAAAGGCACACCTCTTTTGCCTCCGTTTATGCCTATCCTATTATTAATGATGATATTGTGATTGATGTAAATCCTGCGGACATCTCGTGGGACACCTACCGTTCGAGCGGTCCCGGTGGACAAAACGTAAATAAAGTGGAAACAGCAGTGCGCCTCCACCACCAACCCTCAGGCATTATTGTGGAGTGCCAGGAAACACGCTCGCAGTTGCAAAACAGAGAAAAAGCAATGCAGATGTTGAAATCGCAACTCTATCAACGCGAAATGGAGAAGAAAAGAGAGAAAGTTTCCGAAATTGAAAGCACCAAAAAACGCATTGAGTGGGGATCACAAATTCGTAGCTATGTGATGCACCCCTATAAAATGGTGAAAGACCTGCGCACCCGCTACGAAACCTCCAACGTGAACGCCGTCATGGATGGCGAACTGGATGATTTCATTAAGGCATATTTAATGGAAAATTAAGAGGGACTTTCCATAAAAGAAAATAGTGAAAATCTACTTTTTCAAAAATGCAATTTTGAAAAAAATATTTCGTTTGTTCTCTCATTATTACTATGTTTATGCAAATTATGCGTTTTATCACTGTAGGGTTATTTTTGTTGCTATTTTCAACTAATAACATACATGCGCAACACAATGCCTACCTCCTCACCGGCGCCATTATGGATAAAAGCTCAAACCAGCCGCTTTTCTATGTAAATACAGGACTGCTCAATGCGGAAGACAGTACTGTTGTGAGTGTGGTAACCACGGATAAAGAGGGTTTTTTTACATTCTCCAACATCAAGTCGGGAAACTACATTATTAAAACTGCCTATTTGGGGTACGATATTTTTGAACTACCGGTGTCTGTTTCCGGCGAAGATAAGGAGATTAAACTCGCGCCCATTCTGCTGCAACCTGCTGCTGCAAAGTTAGAAGGCATTACTGTTGCCACTTCCAAGCCCGTTTACATGAACGATGGAGAAAAAATCTTGTACAACGTTTCGGAAGATGTGAGCATACAAACAGGAACCGTTGCCGACGCCCTGCAAAACGCTCCCGGTGTGGAAGTGGATATTGAAGGAAATATCACGTTAAGAGGTGTTTCTAATGTTGAGATTTGGATCAATGACAAACCTTCACGCTTAGATGCCGAGAATTTGAAAACCTATCTGCAACAACTGCCTGCTAATTCGTTAGAACGAATTGAGGTAATCAACAACCCGTCAGCAAGATACTCAGCGAAAGGTACAGGGGGAATTATTAATATTGTTACCAAATCAAACATCCAACGAAACAGTTTCATTAGTTTTGGACTTAATGGCTCCACCCGACCGATGCTTTCCCCTTGGTTTTCATATATGTTTTCCAATGAGAAGTTTTCTATTAACTTCTATTTGAATGGATACTACTATTTTAGCCGCAACAAATCTAATGGATACAGTATGATTTTCACGGAAAACATGGATACCTCGAGCTACCGCAGTTATACAAGCGATTACAAAAGTAACGCAATATCTACCGGTTCATATTTGTATGGTTCTTATAACATCGATTCATTAAAAACTATTTCATTTTACGGTGGCGTTTGGGGACAACCTTTTGGAAAAAGCACGAGTTCAAAGGATTATCAATACCATGAATATATTGATGCGCCCGGAATTTATGATTATGTGGAAAACTCAAGTGAAACCACTCCTTATATTAATACTTGGGTTGGAATTGAATACGAACATAATTTTAATGATGAAGGACACAAACTTGTAACCGAACTGTCTGGAAGTTACTGGCAAAACAAAAACTTAGCCTATTTAAAACGTTCATACAGCTATTTCCCTGAACGGGATAAAGATAAAAAAGTTAGCAATTATAATAAAGGTTCTAATGTAAGCATGAATATAAATTACAGTTTGCCTTACATTAAAGATGGCATGATAGAAATAGGTTTTTCAAGTGATTACTGGCCTGAAATGATGGAAAAAAGAATAGATACATTGTCTCATTTATTTTCCGGAATTTATTTTTTGGATTCTATGCGTTATGAAGATTTCAAGAGCCACGAAGCCGATTTTGACGCCTATTTTACTATTGAACACAAATTTGGAAATTTTAAAATAAAAGGCGGTTTGCGTTCCGACAATCGTTTGATCCAATATAAGGTAATCAATCAGCCGGAACATCACGACAAAAAAATATACGCGGGGCTATATCCTTCATTGCATTTGAGTTATTCCACCAAAACCATGCACAATTTTAACTTGAGCTATACACGAAGGGTGAATTATCCGTGGGCTATACATATCAATACTTTTATTGTTTATGATGAAGACAGTTACTCTACAGGTAATAAAGAACTTAAATCCACCTATACCAATTCTGTGGAAGGAGGGTGGACAAAATATTTCACAAAGTTTGGTTCGTTAGGCTTAAAAGCCTATTTTAAAAACAATAAAAATGAAAGAAACTACAACTTTGTGGATGTGATTTATAGCGAGTTCTTTGGACACAATGTCTCTTTTTCTTCCTATCTCAACTCAGGCAAGTCGCATCAGTATGGAGGAGATGTAAATGTGATGTACAAACTGAAAGCATTTATGAATATTACATTCAATGCCGGCGTTTACCAATATCATAGTGAAACCATTTTTAGAGAAGATGAAACAGTGATTACCAATAATTTCTATTACAACTTTCAATTAAATTTTTGGGCAAAACTGTGGAAATTCTTGGAAGTGAACGCCTCAGGTTACTATCGCTCCAAAACCAGGACAGTTTATTCCGAATCGGCGCCCACTTACGCCATTAATTGTGGCTTGCGTTCTGATTTTTGGGATAAAAAAATCTCTGTTTTTCTCAATGTGCAAGATATTTTTAATTGGGGTAAACAGCAACGCAACAACACTAATCCGTATTATATCGCCTATTCTTCAACAAAATACAACTCTCGCTTCATTAGCGCAGGCATCACATTCCGTTTTGGAAAAATTGAATTAGAGAAGCAGGCGCGCACTGGGGGGAATACGGAGTAACGGGCTAAATGTTCAAGGAGATTAAGATTAATCTCAAATTACGCATTTCGGATGTTTATCTTACTATGAAATATCATTTGTTAATGAGTAATTTTTTTTTTATCTTCGCCCCTGCAATAACATAAACTGTAAGTTATTAATAATCAAACTATACCCCTATGAAAATTGACATTATTTTAGCAGGTGTGGGCGGACAAGGGATCCTTTCCATCGCCTCTATTATTGGCTATGCAGCACTAAAAAAAGGATTAACGCTCAAACAGGCTGAAGTGCATGGCATGAGCCAGCGCGGCGGAGATGTGCAATCTCACTTCCGTTTGGCTGACCATGAAATTGCTTCCGACCTGATCCCCAAAGGGCAAGCCGACCTGATTATTTCGGTAGAACCTATGGAATCGTTGCGCTATCTGCCATGGCTTTCTAAAGAAGGCTGGCTGATTACGAATGACCAACCTTTTGTTAACATCCCCAATTATCCTGAAATGGAAAAAATTTCCGAAGAATTAAACAAACTTCCTCATAAAGTGGTAATTAATGCCGACCAAATAGCTAAAGATTTGGGTTCTGCCCGCTCTGCCAACATGGTGATTTTGGGCGCTGCTTCTCCCCACATCGCCATCCCGTTCGAAGATATTGAAAATGCTGTGAGCGAAGTATTTGCCCGCAAAGGCGAGGAAGTGGTAAATGTAAATTTGGCGTGCCTGCGCGCTGGAAGAGAATTTGCGATTAATTTGTAGTTAAAAATCTAAACACTTCTTCCATAGAAAGGTCGTGATCTTGTTTGGTTTTTCTGAATGAGGTCACTTTTTCTTTAAGGTCTTGCATGGAATTGTCGGCAACGATATTTCCTTTATTAATAATAATGACGCGGTTACACATCGCCTCCACCTCTTGCATAATGTGCGTGGACAATAATACCGTTTTCTTTTCCCCACATTGACGAATCAACTCTCTAAATTCCACCAATTGATTGGGATCCAAGCCGGTGGTTGGTTCATCCAAAATTAACACTTCGGGGTCGTGAATGAGCGCTTGCGCCAAACCCACACGCTGTTTGTAGCCACGGGAAAGCGCGCCAATCTTTTTATGCTGCTCAATCTCAATACGCGTCATCGCAATCACTTCTTCAATACGCGATTTTACATTTTTAATATGGTAAATACCTGCAATAAATTCCAAAAACTCACGAACATACATGTCGTAATAAAGAGGGTTGCTTTCCGAAAGGTAGCCAATCCGTTTGCGCACCTCAATCGAATCGTTCCAAATATCAAATCCGCACACCGACACATCGCCCTCTGTAGGAGGAATAAAGCAGGTAATGATTTTCATCATAGTGGATTTTCCGGCGCCATTGGGACCGAGAAAGCCCACAATTTCTCCTTTTTTTACTTCAAAACTCACATTATTTAAAGCATATTGTGTGCCGTAAACTTTTGAAACGTTGGAAATTAGTATAGACATAATCTTGTTTGGGATTAGGGCGCAAAATAATGAAAATTATATCTATTTTTGCCCCCACTATTGAAATTAACATAACCTCTTGAATATGAAACGAAAAATAGAATTTTGTTTAGTGTATCGCGATATGTGGCAATCGTCGGGAAAGTATGTGCCCCGCATGGATCAGCTTGTTCGCATCGCTCCTGTAATCATTGAAATGGGCTGCTTTAGCCGTGTAGAAACCAACGGGGGAGCCTCCGAACAGGTAAATTTACTGTACGGTGAAAACCCTAACACCTCCGTGCGCGCTTGGGTAAAACCTTTTAACGAAGCCGGCATCAAAACCATGATGCTGGAGCGTGCGCTCAATGGCTTACGCATGTATCCCGTGCCCGCCGATGTGCGGCAACTGATGTTTAAAGTGAAAAAAGCGCAAGGGGTGGATATTGCTCGCTCATTTTGCGGACTAAATGACCCCAGAAATTTAGAACTTTCGGTGAAATACGCCAAAGAAGCCGGTATGATCTCGCAAGCCGCGCTGAGCATAACCTATTCTCCCGTACACACCGTTGAAAACTACATGAAATTGGTGGACGAGCTGGTGGCTTTCGGCGCAGATGAAATCGGATTGAAAGATATGGCAGGGGTAGGACGTCCCGCCACGCTGGGTAAATTAGTGAAAGCGATTAAAGAAAAATATCCCCACATTTTAGTGCAGTATCACGGGCATTCCGGTCCCGGATTTTCCGTAGCCTCCATGCTGGAAGTTGCTTACGCCGGCGCCGACATCATCGACGTGGCAATGGAGCCGCTCTCTTGGGGTATGGTGCATCCCGATGTAATTACCATTCAGGCAATGCTGAAAGATGCTGGGTTTGACGTGCCCGAAATCAACATGAACGCCTATATGCAAGCTCGCTCACTTACGCAGGAGTTTATGGACGACTTTCTAGGTTTTTTCATTGATCCGAAAAACAAAAATTCATCCTCATTATTAGTAGGTTGCGGACTTCCTGGCGGGATGATGGGCTCCATGATGGCTGATTTGAAAGGCGCCCACGGCGGCATCAACATGTTCTTGCGCAATAGCGGAAAAAAAGAACTGACCGAAGATGAGCTCATGGTGCAACTGTTTGAAGAAGTGGAATATGTGTGGCCAAAAGTGGGAACTCCTCCATTGGTTACCCCTTTCAGCCAATATGTGAAAAACATTGCGCTGATGAACATTATGCAGATGGCGCAAGGCAAACCGCGTTATTCGCAAATGGATAAAAATACTTGGGATATGATTTTGGGAAGAACCGGAAAACTACCCGGTACATTAGCCCAAGAAATCATTGAGTTGGCTAAAGAAAAAGGTTATGAGTTTTTTACTGGAACTCCACAAGAAAACTACCCCGATGAATT
>WQSU01000160.1 GCA_009787675.1 Lentimicrobiaceae bacterium | reverse complement strand
GTAACTTTGAAAATATAAACACAATGTGAAAAAATCAGCCTAAATTTTGTCCACTTGAACAAAATCATAAAAAATCAGCCTAAAATTTGTCCATTATACCTCAATTTCCAACAATTTCGATTCAATTTTTGGATAACCTTTTCTGCTTTAAAATACCTTCAATTGTGCATCATTGATTACCATAGTATCTCCTACCTGTTTGATAACTGCAATTCCTTGTTTTAGAGATTCTTTTTCTGTGATAGCATCAATATGAAGTGCAGCCAAACCCAAATACAAATCATAGTTGACATATTGTGGAAACAACTGCTTGAAAACGGGCGCTTTACGCAACAAACCCTCCACATCATCTTTATCTGCTTTGTATTTTATTTCAATAATAACAATAGAACTGCAATTATACAGCACTAAATCGTACTCTGCTTGCAGGTGGAGAGCCTTTATACTCTTTTTAAGATTAGGGGTAACCTCATCATATTTCTGTCCTGCAAAGCGCATACTTTTTGTAAAGCTGTTTATAAAATAAGATTCTGCCACAGCTCCGTTTGAATTGGAAACTCCACCAATGTCTTTTTGCATGGATTTCACAGATTGCCAAAACTCGTCTCTCATTTTATCAAATTTTGCTTCAATTTCTTGTCGAGCTTTTTTCTCTCTTGCTTCTGCTTCTTGTCGGGCTTTTTCCTCTCTTGCTTCTGTTTCTTGTCGGGCTTTTTTAGCTTCTTGTCGGGCTTTTTCTGCTCTTGCTTCTGCTTCTTGTCGGGCTTTTTTAGCTTCTTGTCGGGCTTTTTCTGCTCTTTCTTCCTTTTCTTGTCGGGCTTTTTCCGCTCTTGCTTCCTTTTCTTGTCGGGCTTTTTCCGCTCTTAGATCTGATTCCTTAAAGGTTTGTCGTAGTTCGGCAAATAAACGTTCATTTTCTTTATGAAGTTTGCTTGCTTCTTGTAGTGTTGCCCAAACGGTTTCGAAAGTTGGGGCGCTGTTTTGGGTTTGATTCTCCATGTTTGATATAATTTAGTTAGTGATTAGCGACTTCCTTATTCCTCACCTCTCATCCCTTTTTTTCGTGCGGCAAAAATATATTTTTTTCTATTAAAAAATCTTTTTTCTAAAATTATTTATCTAACAATCAATGTATTAATAATTACAAAAAAAATGAAAAAGTTGCACATTTTGGATGAAAAAATACAATTGTGTTGATTTTTTGCAAAAAAAGGGCGATAAAAGAATCGCCCAAAGATGACGGGCGCTACAGAGATTATTATGGAGGATTTGCAGTTGTTGGATAAATTTTTGCATTCAATAAAAGCGGTGATAAAAAATATCTTTGCAGAAATTTCGTTATCGGAATAATTTATTTTGAAAAAAAAAGAGAAAGCTGTATGAAAAGTATGTTTTTATTACAAGTTCCGGTTTCCAATCCTGAAATGATTTCAGCGCCGGTAACTGAACCTACCATTGAGAAATTAAGAATTATTGATTTGGCACTTATGCCGGGCAGTTTGTGGATTATGATTCCGCTGTTCCTGATGCTTGCCGTAGCTATCTACATCTTTGTAGAGCGCTTACTCACCATTAATAAATCGGTAAGAGAGGAGCGTAATTTTATGAATAATATCCGCGATTTTATTCATTCAGGGAAAATAGAATCTGCGTTAGCACTGTGTAAAGGTAATGGAACCCCATTAGCACGCATGATTGAAAAAGGAATTACCCGCATCGGTAAACCTTTAACCGATATTAGCGCTGCCATTGAAAACACAGGACAGTTGGAAGTGCAACGCCTCGAAAAACGGGTTTCGATTTTGGCAACCATTGCAGGTGCATCCCCCATGATCGGATTTCTTGGAACCGTTGTAGGAATGGTGATTGCATTTCATAACATGGAAATAAATCCTCATAACTTGGATATCTCTGTGTTAGCCGGTGGTATTTACACGGCATTAACGACTACCATCGCCGGACTTATCGTAGGAATCATCGCCTACGTGTGCTACAACGTCCTCGTATCCAGAATCTCGCAAGTCGTATATATGCTCGAAGCAAAAAGTACGGAGTTTATCGATTTGTTGCATGAACCGGTATAGACGATGAGGTGTTTAAATTAACCACTAATCACTAACCACTAATCACTAAAATAAATGGCAATAAAAATTCAAAACAAGCGGAGTGCGGAATTTAGCATGGCTTCCATGTCGGATTTAGTGTTTTTGCTGCTTATATTCTTCATGATCACTTCCACTTTAGTGGCGCCGAATGCAATCAACCTATTGCTTCCTAAAAGCGATTCGGGAAAACAGTTGGCATCCAGAAATATTGAAGTGTATATTGATGCAGATAGAAATTATTATGTAAATCCAAAAGGTCGTGATGCACAGCCTGTTCCGTATGAAGAATTGTTGTTTGTTTTGCAAGGAATTGCTGAAGTGGATCATGCAGAACAACGCACTATTATTCTACGTGCCGACAAGTCGGTGCCCATTGAGTGTGTGGTTGCTTTCTACGATGTATTAAACGCGCTGAACGCAGGTTTGGAAGAATCGCAACGATATAAAATGTTATTAGCCACAGAAGCAAAATCATAATCATGAGTTCCGAAGCAAAAAACAAAATGATTTCGTCGTTTGTTACCGTGACAGTCATGGCATTGGTAGTGCTTTTGCTGTTTGTACTTGGTCTTTATTCACAAGTACCGCCTCCGGAGCCCAGAAAGATGATTTTGATAGAGTTAACTTCCGGCGGTGGCGGTGGGGGAGGCTCCAACATGCCTGAGTCATCACGTAATATTTCGGGTGCAGCGCCCCATTTGGTTACTCAAGATACGGAGGATGCGCCGGTATTAGCTTCCAACCCAACCCCTTCTACCACAACAAGTGAAAATGCGGTATCTTCGGAACCGAAACCGGATCCGGGGGCAGCCTATCGCCCCGGTAAGGGCGGTGGCTCAGGCGGCGGCACAGGCACAGGAACCGGTACGGGAGCAGGCATGGGCATGGGGTCAGGCGAAGGCGCTGGCGCCGGCTCTGGAAGAGGAATTGGGTATGGTTCGGGAAATCGAGCTTATGTAAACATTCCTGATGTAAATATTAGCGAAAACGGCGTTGTATACGTGCAAGTACACGTTACGGCACAGGGAACTGTGGTTGATGCACGCATTGTCAGCACTTCAAAATATCCTACCAATATTACCAATGCTAAAATTTTGGACGATTGCTTAGCTCGAGCTCGATCAGCAAAGTATGTTACGGGGAAGGAGGAGTTGAGGATTATTGTGTTTAAATAATCCATGATATAGGTATATATCAATGTTATCCAAAATCGCAAGGTTTTCATCCGTGACAATGCCTACATCAATCACTATGATTGCCCACCCAGAGGTAGAGGTTTGGACGCGGAGTTCTTTCACAACACCTTTCCTTAGAAAAAAATTACAGGAAATAACAGAATTCTGTTTTGAATATAAAGGTCCAAGAAAAGAGGGTGGGGACTTTCTCTCATCCCCATATTTATCATCTCATTCCCTAATCAACAATTGTCATCTCCTTCAACAAATACCCGGCACCTCCCAATTTGTCAATCACAAACAACACATAGCGGATGTCCACATTAATGCAACGTTGTAAATCAGGATTATAGATAATGTTGCTACTTAACGATTCCCAGTTTCCGTCGAAAGCGCAGCCAATCAGTTCGCCATTGGCATTGATGACGGGACTGCCAGAGTTGCCGCCGGTGATATCGTTATTCGTTAAGAAACACACATTTAGAACACCATTTTTGCCATATCTTCCGTAATCTTTGGCTAAGATGAGTTCTTTTAATTTTTCAGGAACCTCAAATTCGGGGTCGTTGGGAATATCTTTGGCTAAGAGCCCTTCGGTAGTGGTAATCCAGTCATAATGTACTGCTTCTTGCGGATAGTAATCAAGTACTTGCCCGTATGTAACCCGCATAGTAGAATTGGCATCCGGGTAAAGTGGCTTGTCTGTTGACATTTCCTTAATAGCAGCTAAATAATGGTGGCGCGCTGAGGAAAGTTTGGAGTCATATGCAACATAAGCTGCCTGATTGGTTATCAGAATTCCAAAAATAGATTGAAAATATTTTATCAATGGATCATTTTCATAAATTTTTGTTGATGGTTTTTGAAGATATTTGGTAAAATTGGCTTCAGTACTTAGAATAGAATTTTCCGAAATAGCTTTTAGAAATAATCCAATATCACCTTTGTAATTTTTGTCAATATGCTGAAAAATATTGGGTTGATTTTCTTGAGGGAGTGTTTTCCACAGTTTCAATGTGGCTAACACTATTTGCATCTCGGTTTCATGGTCTATGCCTTTACTAAAGGCATTATATTTTGTGGTGAACTTATCAATTTGTTCTTGCGAAAACTTCTTCTCATCTTTGCCGAGTTTCACATTGGTTTGATAAGGGAACAGTAGTGTTTTAGAAGCCATTAAAGAAATTTGAGCATACCAGAACACCTTCATTGTTTCTTCGTTAAGATTGCTGCACACTTGTTCAATATCCGACAAAGTGTTTCCATATTTCCGCGTTCTTTCAGTGTTTTGAGCAATCCAGTTTTGTAAGCCTTTCTCTTGTTCTGCTTTTCTGTCAGCAACTTTAAGTTTGGCAAGGCTCAGTGTTTCTCCTTTTTTCAATTTCCATAAATTTGACAAACCGAGGAAATCATCTGCATACAGCAGCCTCACTTTGGTGGTGGCATTGATGGCATCGTTGATGGTGGGAAGAATCATATCGCAGGCAAACACTAAAGGGGGATTCATCGTATTCATCGTATTAAGCACTTCGTAAGAAGTCATAAAACGTTCAGTGGCACCCGGATAACCCCAAATCATGGCATAGTCTCCTTTTTCAATTCCTTGAATATTAATAGGAAGGAAGTGTTTTGGGGCTAACGGAATATTGTCTTTTGAGTAAGGTGCAGGGTTACCTTCTTTATCCGTATAAATGCGGAAGAGCGTGAAATCGCCGGTATGTCTGGGCCACATCCAGTTATCGGTATCGCCGCCAAACTTGCCAATGCCGCTGGGGGGCGCACCTACCAAACGAACATCTTTATAGGTGATATACACAAACATATAATACTCGTTTCCTTCATAAAACGGTTTCACTTCTACGCTGTATTTGCCATTTTCAGCATTCTCTTTTTTTAGTTTAGTAATTACTTTGTCAATCGCTTTTTTGCGATTTGCATCCGAGGTTCCGTCTTTAATACTGTCTAATACAAAGTGCGTAACATCCTCCATACGAACAAGGAAGGAGACGTTGAAGCCCTCGTTGGGCAGTTCTTCTTCTTTCGACATCGCCCAAAAGCCATTTTTCAGGTAGTCGTTTTCTTCTGTAGAATGATTCACAACAAATGAGTAACCACAGTGGTGGTTAGTTAACATGAGCCCATCTTTTGAGATCATCTCACCGGTGCAAAACCCGCCGCCAAGTTGCACGATAGCATCTTTCAGCGATGAATGATTGATATCATAAAGTTGTTCGGGCGTAAGTTGCAGCCCTAATTTTTGCATTTGTTCATAGTTATAATCTTTAATGAACATGGGCAACCACATTCCCTCATCGGGCGTGGGATTGGCAAAAGCAGGCGCAAGCAACAACGAAAACAGGAGGATAAAGGTTGTTTTTTTCATAATATTAGGATATTTTATTTATTAATAAAGGCGCGAAGATAAAAGATTTTTTTTAAGTCATTACCTTTTCACAACCACACATTTAATCATTTCACTCGAATGGTTATCATATAGCACTTTCACAAATAAGAAACTGTTGCCCATATCTTTTACATTGATACAGGTTTGGTGCGTTCCAATAGCAACATTTTTCAACAATTTTCCGGCAATATCATAGATTTCAATATGATGTATTGTTTTTTCATTATTAATTAGATAGAGTTCACCCTGAGTAGGATTGGGATAATAAGTTAATGTTGAACCTGTTTTGTTTTCATAAGAAGAAATCTTAAGTGTGTTCAACACATTTCCGAAATTCGGGATGCCGTAACCATATTGAATATCATGTTCAGGATATCTATTGGCTGATTTTTGAATGGCTGTGAGTATCTGGGCAGGCGTTTTGTTCGGGGCAGCCCCTATAATGCAAGCCACTAAGCCGCAAGTAATGGGACTGGAAAAGGAGGTTCCTGATGAGTAGCCAATGGTGTTGTCAGGAGGTAGCACAGCCGCTCCAGAGCCGCA
>WQSU01000159.1 GCA_009787675.1 Lentimicrobiaceae bacterium | reverse complement strand
CACGAGTACACGTCCAACGGAGACTCAAAGACCCAGTACGCCCGGCACGAGTACACGTCCAACGGAAACTCAAAGACCCAGTACGCCAGGCACGAGTACACGTCCAACTGAAACGCAAAGACCCAGCACGCCCAATACTAACTCACGCCCACAAACGGAAAGCCGTCCCACTTACGATAGCGGATTCCGTCCCGATAATTCAAGAAGCACCCCGACTTATACGCCCCCGCCTTCAAATAATAACTCCAGAAGTACTTACTCAGCGCCAAGTCAAAGCAGTGGAAGTAGCTACTCTTCACCAAGCAGCTCATCCTCAAGCAGAAGTGGAAGCAGTAACAGCGGTAGTAGCAGTTCATCTTCAAGTGGTTCAAGAAGCGGTGGCAGGCATTAATTTTTATTGAAATATTCATAGTATGATTCATCTTTTGCGCCGAATACCGGTAAACTCTCTCTATTTATTTCCCCTGATCGTTTGCCTTGTTTTGGCTGCTTCCTGCAAGAAACCTACAGATGATGATATGGCTCTAAAGTTTTCTTGTGAGTACGGCATCGTTACCTTTGATACGGTGTTTACCTCTATAGGCTCTGTTACCAAAAAGTTCACTGTTCACAATACTTCCAACAGCGACCTCACCACCGATATTTTCTTGGTGGGCGGCAAAAGTTCCTTTTATAGCATTAATGTAAACGGTTTGCCCGGCACCGATTTTAAAAAGGTTGAGATTCCCAAGAAAGACAGTATCTTTATTTTTGTTAAAGTGAATATTAACCCAAAAAACCAAAACAACCCGTTTATAGTTACGGATGCCATCCAGTTTTTTACCGGTACCCATAAACAAGAGGTGAAACTGCTTGCCTACGGACAAGATGCGCGCTATATTGTTGCGGATGAAGAACTAGGCTATAAAGTAGTTGCCGGTGCGAACGAAACGGTAATCTGGACTAAAGATCGACCTTACGTAGTATATGGTTGGGCAGTTATTGACTCGCTCGGCACGCTGGAAATTGAAGCCGGAACAAAAGTCTATTTCCACCGTAACGCCGGATTGTGGGCATACCGCTACAGCAATTTAAAGGTAACAGGAACTTTAGAAGAGCCTGTTTTGTTTAGAGGCGACCGGTTAGAAAAAGATTATGATGAAGATTATGAACAATGGAATAGGGTTTGGGTAAACGAAGGCGCTAACGTACATATCAATTACGCCATTATTACCAACGCTTTTGTTGGCATACAAGTAGATCCACTGCCTGAGAGCAATGTTATTAATGTTGTGCCAACTACAGTTAAAGTAGAAAACACCATTATTAAAAACACGAAACACAGTAGCGTAATAGCGCGTTTTTTAAGTTTAGAGATGACCAATTGTCTCATTAGCAATACGGAAGGATGTTGCTTGCAGTTAGAAGGCGGGCAATACATCATGAAGCATTTAACCATTGCCAACTATTTCAAAACGGAAAGAAAGAATCCTGCATGCTACATCAGCAATTATGTTGCTGCTTACGACAAGCTTCCCTCAGATTTAAAAGCTGATTTTTATAATTGTATCATTTACGGAAAAAATGACAAATTTGAAACAGAAACAGCCGTCTCGAAGGTTCAAAATGCGGAATTAGAGGTAACATTCCAAAACTGTTTGGTGAAAGCAAAAGATAATTCTTCCTATTTCACAAATTGCTGGCGTAATGAAGATCCCAAGTTTACGGATATAGATAAACTTGATTTTACGCTCCAACCCTCTTCCCCTGCCATTGGCAAAGGGAAAACAGATATTGGAGTTCTTAACGATTTGTTGGGTAAACCGCGGGGCGATAAGCCTGATTTAGGAGCTTATCAATATTAACCCTTTCGCACTAACATATAAATAAAATAAGGCGCACCCACCAGCGCAGTGATACTCCCCACCGGAAGTTCTGCATTGCTTACCAACACTCGCGCTAACGTGTCCGCAACCAGCATAAAGATTGCCCCTAACAGCATGGAAAAAGTAAACAGATTTTTGGTATTGTTTCCCCAAACAATTCTGGCAAGATGCGGAATAATTAACCCAATAAATCCAATAACGCCACAAATAGAAACCGTTGCCGCAATTAATACAGAAGAGAGAAACAAGACGGCATAAAGCACCCTTTGCGTGTTCACGCCGAGCGATTGCGCCTGAGCATCGCCTAATTGCATAAGATTCAAATCCTTCGACAATAAAAAAGTGAAGAAAAGGCACACCATGAATATGGGGATGAAAAACATAATGTCGTAATAAGAAACGGTAGAAAAGCTGCCCATCGTCCAAAAAATAATCTTTTGCATCTCTTGGTGGTTCAACACCATGAGCAAAGTGAGTATGGAAGCCATCAGAAAGTTGAGCGAAATGCCTGCCAGCAGCATAATATAAGTGGACTTTATCTTTGAAAACCTTGCGATTCCCAACATCAGCAACAGCGTTAAAAAGGCGGTGGTTAAGGCAAAGGCAGTTACTCCAAACAGATAAAAATCCAGCCCCAAAATAAAGGCAAGCGCAGCACCAATTGAGGCGCCGGAAGAGATTCCCAAAATATAAGGATCACAAACGGGATTGCGGAAAACCGACTGGAAAATAGCGCCACAAAGGGCTAACGAAGCGCCTGCAAACACACTCATCACAATGCGTGGAATTCTCAAATGAACAATCACAAACTCAGTGGATTGCGCTGTTCCAATGAAGGCGGCGGCAACCATAAGGGCGCTTAAAAGGAGGAGTAATAAAATAAAGGAGAGGGCTTTTGCAGTTCTTGCAGTGGGTCTGCTCATTATTTTGTGGGTTAATTTTTTTATTTTAAAATATAAGAGTGGCAAAAATATATCTTTTTTCAGGTAAAATCAAAAAACTATCCATGCTTACTTCATAATAAAATTTCCTACATTGAAGAAGACTCGCCATTTGAAAATTTCAAAAAAATTTGATCTCCTTTTTGAATAACCTCTCTCACGTTACCTACCAATCTATACATATTTCCCACAAAATAGTTGTCGCCCATTCTGTTGAAACCTATTTGCCAAATAGGGAAGCCCATTCCATAAACTTGAATCGTGCAGGTATTCCCCTTGGATGCTTCTCCTGCTAATAGGGTCAGCTCTGTTGTATTCGTATTTACACTTTTGTGCAGATACTTGCAATGTGAATGCAAAAAGGATTAATAATCATAAAGTTAAGATTTTGGTTATTTTTTTTATTTGTTTTTATTTAAAAGTTAATAATTAATTATTTATAAAAAATTTTGTTTGACGCTCTTTAATCAATTTTATATTGTTCTCGACCTTCGAAATTAATGATTACATTTCCAAGTTCTGGAACATTATTAATTTTAATAGTCATTGTGAGGTTGGTATTAAATACAGCTTCAATTGTGGCAGGATACGTGGTTCCCTTAATCGTTACGCTAATTTCGCCTGCTGCTTTATACCTATAATTTTCAATTTCTATAACGTCTGCAATGTGATCAGTTTTTATCACACATTCAACGTTTTCCGTTCGCGATAGTTTAAATTTTTCATCAATCGAAAACACCATCTTGTTTCTGTCATAATATTTTACAGTAATTAACTTTTTAAGATCTACCGTCTCTGCATTTATCTTCGTATTTCCAAAGTAAAAACCGGGAATTTGAGTGGCATAGTCATCATCAATTTTAATCGGATTAACAATCACAATAGCTGAGGCAGTGAGTTTCTCTTTTTTGGTTTTGGCTGTAATCACAGTTTCTCCTACATTTCTCGCGTTAATAACTACCCAGTCATCATCAAGTTCATCTATGGTTACAATATTCGGAGTCTCGGCTGTCCATGTAATATCCTCCGTTGTTACAATAGGAGTTGTAAAAGCCGAGATCATATTATTGTTATCAACACGTATCATTACTGCTGAAGGAGAAAGGCTGATGTCTGTTATCTTTTTATTCGAACATCCGGTAAAAATACTTGCAACTGAGATAACTACAATTGTAGTCAGAATTAAAATTTGTTTGTTTCTATTCATAAGATCATTTTTAAAATTGTTTTTTTGTTTGTGAATAAATGATGTATAAATTTAAAATGGCAAAAAACCGATTTTGATGCTGATTCCTCCTATATAGCTTGTAAGCAGTCGTCTGCTTGCAAAATCAATAAACGGTGGGGCATCTATATAGATAAGTGATCCCCAGCCTTTACACAAGATGCCGCAAGAGAGCGAAGTTCCCAAAGAAACATACCTTCCTACAAAAAAGTTTCTGCCTATTTCGAAGCGCACGCCTATAGTCCAGTCGCGAGCGGTATAAACTCCCGGTTCATCATAATAAACATACTCTTCTTTATATCCTGTTTTTAGAATGGAATCGTATGAGCTATAAGGTGCAGAAATATCGTAAAAGAACGCATCTACTCCCAATTTCATATAATATCCTGCAGGCGCACAATCGCCAAAATAGCGCAAAATATTGATTCCACACCCATGAACGGTCATAGTGCCATGCTCATATCCATAATATCTTTTTCTGTTTTCCAAAACATAACTTTTCTCATTCAAATTAGAATTTTGAATATTAAAAGCGGTAGGAGAATATTGGTAATGAGCGCTTACCGACCATTTATCTGCAAACACATACTCAACAGAAGGCATCAAGTGGTAATTAAAACAGAAAAGCCCCTGTTTTCCATTGAAATTGAGGTTGTTCCATGCCGGCGTAAATTTGCTTTCAAATTGAAAATGTACTCGTTTGCCCAGAAAACCCACTTGCGCAATGACGGGCAAGAAAGAAAAAAACAGGAAAATCAAAAGAAGGTAGTGCTTTTTCATCGGCTTAATCTTTAATATTTCTTCTGGCGGTAGAATAATTTTCAAATAATGTTTGATATAGCTCGCTTTTGTCGCTGATTTTAAAATTGCGCACGATGTTCATGAGGTATTTTTTATTTTTTAAATCATAAAGCACAAAGGATATTTCGGCGCTGTAACGTGGTGGCAACCACGACAAAACAGCAAAAGGAGCTGCCGGATACAGAAATATGGAGAGCGCCGCAAAAGGAATGTTGTACGTAATATTGCCTCCACCTAAACCGGCTCTCATTTTCGACAATGTTACATAATTAATATAGGGAGTGCCCAAAACACTGCACAACTCCTCCGATTGACGGGTTTGATATGCCAAAGGAATCACTTTGTTGATATTTCTTCCCAGTTCAAGTAGTTTAATATAAACAGGATAGGAATAAGAAGGGTTGTAAGTGGCGCTTGAAATAAGTTGCGGGGAAAACTGACAACTTTGGGCTATTTTTTTGCAATCATTCTCAAAAACAGATATTTGACGTTCCCTTTTCTTCTCACTTTTGGGCATGCCTTTCAACTCCACATCAGGGTGAAAAAGAACCACAGGAATCTTAGCCTTTGATTTCTTTCGATATTTTGAAATAAGCGTATTCACTGCCGCTTTCTCTGCAGCCAGAACACCTAATTCAAAGGCATCTAAAAAATTAGGGTCTTGTTTTAAATCCGCTAACATATAGTTTTCAACCTTAAATTGCGGCGAGGGCGCCACTAACACTTTTTCCTTATAGCGATCATATCTGCCCTTTGAGGTCGTTAAGGTATCCGCCTTTTGTTCAACCATTAAGGAATCTGCCATGCGGAAGTCGCAAAATTGGTTTAGAGTTCCAATATGGGTAAGAATATCCTTCACCATGTCGTTGAAAATTTGAACCAAATAACCGTTAGAAGGGTTTGTTTTCATTGCATTCCAAGAGGTGCGCAACGTCCAGACTGCCAATTCTTTTTTGTTCATTTGTTCCAAAACAGAAGCAGGAAAGTGCATTTCTCCTGTCAAGCGATTGGCATTGGTAACATTATGCTTGTAATTACCGGTTGTTTTTAATCTATACAAGGCGTATAAAGCAGTTGTTTCCGTTTGTTTTAGAAAATTTTGCTGGGGAAAGATATCATGCAATGCGCAAGAATTATAGTACGCCTCTAAATAATTATTGTTGATAATCATCTGGTTAATAGACTCAAACTGAGCCAACATTTTTGCTTCTTTGAACTGTTTTTCAAAATAGGCAGTTACAGTGGGCGTTTTTGCTGAAAACTGTCCCGCCAATTTTCGCATTTCCAACCTGCGGTTAAAAATATTGGGATGGGAACTGAGGGTATCTACATACTTTTCGCGAGAATAAACAGGATTGTTTTGCGTAGAAAAGTAGGAATCAAGAAAATGATAATATTCATTTTCAAAAAAGGCGCGGGTAAATTTTTTCTCTTCCAAAGGAAG
>WQSU01000158.1 GCA_009787675.1 Lentimicrobiaceae bacterium | reverse complement strand
TCAATTACGATGGCACCAGGTGCATTTATTTATGCATTCATGGCAGGGCAAATTGTTGCTGGGCAGCCGATTTGGCAGCTCATGATCATGTTTGCAATAGCCGGTGTGATCCTCTTTTTAGTTTCCCTCATTCCTAAATATATCGCAAAAAAGAAAGGTATCAATTTAAAAGAAGACTTTAAAAAAGGCGCGTAGCGGTAACCGTGGAAGAAAGCGCGATTATACTTTTTACCCGAATTCCGCTTCCGGGTAAAACCAAAACGAGGCTTCAGCCGTTTCTCACGGCTGAAGAATGCTGCCTTTTGCAAAGCGCGTTCATTCGTGATATATATGAAGTATTACGTGGGACAAAAACCGCTTGTGACATCTTTGTTTGTTATACACCTAAAGGCAATTTGGCGGATTTGCGTGCGTTGCTGCCTGAAGCCCGCATTTTTTTCCCGCAACAAGGGAAGACATTGGGTGAACGGATGAGGCGTTGCTGCCTGAAGCCCGCATTTTTTTCCCGCAACAAGGGAAGACATTGGGTGAACGGATGAGCAACGCAATCCGCCATGTATTTGATAAAGGATACAATCGCTGTATTTTAACCGGAAGTGATTTGCCGCTTCTGCATTCATGTGCGGTGGATGATGCATTTAACTTACTGGAAAAGCATGATATAGTTTTATGCCCGACTGAAGACGGCGGCTATTATCTAATTGGAATGAAGCAACTGTGTGAAGAAGTTTTTCGTTTGGAGGAATACGGTGTTTCATCTGTGTTTGAAAAAACTCTTGCCGCCGCTGCCAAATGCGGGAGAACTTGCGCGGTTGGACATAATACTATGGACATTGACGAAAAAGAAGATTTGATGAAGCTGCAAAAAATGCTTGCAGCGGACTCAAATCTTGAGTGCAAGGAAACCAGAATTGTTTTGAAAGAAATCTTTTTGAAAAGAGGTTAATTATGAATGTAATTGACTTAACACCGGTGATTAAATCGGAAAGCTTTTGTAGTTTTCTGAATATTAACCAAAACGAAAAAATAGACTTTGATCTTTTGGGTCACGGTGAATATAACATCAATTACATTTTCCGCAAACCTCATTCGGATAAAAAACTTGTTTTGCGAGTTCCCATGGGAAGCCAAATGCATTTGGAAAATCAGGTGCGCTATGAGTTTGAAGCTTTGCGGCTTTTGGAATCAAGCGGGCGAACACCAAAACCACTTTACATTGACGATACAAAAACCGCAATTCCTTACGGCTTTATGATAATGGAATTTCTTCCCGGGCGTTCGCTACGCTACGAAGACCACGATCTTGCTCAGGCGGCTTTTTGCCTTGCAGATATTCACAATTTGGAAATTAATTCCAGCCACCATTTATTGACACCGGAAAATCCGTGCGCCGCTATTTTGGATGAGTGTAATGTTATGGCAAGCCATTATCTTAACAGTGATTTGGGCAATAATGATGTAAAGCAATTATTGTCTTTACTTCTTGAAAACGGAAAGAAAATTGTAGAAGGCGCAAAAAATTCTTCGTTGCGCTGTCTTATAAACACAGAATTAAACTCAAGCAATTTTTTGGTAAACGATGATATAACGTTTTTGGTGGATTGGGAAAAACCATTATATGCCTGCCCAGGTCAGGACTTGGGGCATTTTTTGGCTCCGACAACTACGCTTTGGAAAACAGAATCAATTTTAACTGAAAGTGAAATACAAAAGTTTCTGCATGTTTATTGCAGCCATTCAAAACATTATTCAGATCCAAGTATTTTATGGCAGGATACATTGCCGTTTTTTACAATTACATGTTTACGCGGCGTTACATGGTGTTCAATGGCTTGGGTGGAGTACCAAAGTCCGGAAAGAGTTCTTAAAGATGCCTATACTTTTGAAAAGATTAAACTTTACACATCGCAGGAATTTTTAGAGAGGATGAAGAATGAGTACCTCAGTGTATAATATTCTGTTTACCTGCGCATTGGTAAACAGTGCTCAAATTAATCATGAACGCATTTCGATAATTATTCCGGTTTTTAATGAAAGTGGAAACATTGATAATCTGATTGAATATTTACTTCCGCTGAAAGAGCAGTGCGAGATTTTTTTNGTGGACGGCGGAAGCAGTGATGATACTGCAAAACGAATTGAAGAAAAAGGGTTGAAAGTTTACCTCGCGCCNAAAAAAGGCAGGGCAAATCAAATGAATTACGGCGCTCATTTATCAGGCGGTGATATTTTGTGGTTTTTACACGCCGATAGTATTCCACCAAAAGGCGCTTTGTTATACATCCGTGAAATCCTTAACAGCGGATACAAAATCGGATGTTTTCCATTACGTTTTGATTCAAAATGCCCGCTTATGTTTTTAAACGCTCATTTTTCAAACCTTCGGGTAAAAATGCGAAACATAACATTTGGTGATCAAGGCATATTTATACAGCGTAATTTGTTTGAATCGCTCAATGGTTATGCAGTCATTCCGCTTATGGAAGATTATCAATTGTCAATTGATATAAAAAAAGCGGGATTGCACATAGGAATGGCAGGCGGAAAAATCACAACATCTCCGAGGCGTTATTTGGCACAAGGAAAAATAAAAACAATTTTTAAAATGTGGAGACTTCAGCGCATGTTTCGGCGTGGAGATGACATTGAAGAAATTGCAAAGGCGTACGGACATTAATTTTTTTTGAGGGGGAGTTATGAAAAAACTAATTATTGATTGTGATAACACATTTGGCGTTGAGGGATGTGATCTAGATGACGGTTTGGCAATCATTTACTCTCTCGGCACTGAACGCTGCGAATTGTTGGGAGTAACAACAACTTTCGGTAACAATACGCTTGAGGTAGTGACCCCCAACACAATTGAGTTTATGAAAAAAATCGGCATGGAAGGAATTAAAGTTGAGGCTGGACATTCAGATGATCCGCACAAAAACGAAGCTGCTTTGTTTTTGGTTGATGCGGTTAATAATTTTCCAACTGAGATTTCACTCCTTGCAATCGGATCATTAACAAACTTGTGTCACGCATGGATATTAGATCCATACTTTTTCGAAAAAGTTGATGAATTATCCTTTATGGGTGGAATCACCGAAACATTGATTATTGAGGGAAAACAATTGGATGAATTAAACTTTTCCTGCAATAACACAGCGGCTTTTCATGTTCTTAAAGAAGCTAAGTCAATCAATATTGCAACCGGAAACGCTTGTCTTAATGCGCTATTTTCCAAAGATCGTTTTGATAAATTGGCTCAAAGTGAATATACTTTTTTACGTTGGCTTTATGAGCAGGGGCAATATTGGTTCCACCGTGAAAATGAAGTGTTTGGACACGGCGGTATTTATAAGTGGGATGTTTATGCGGCGGCAGCTTTGCTTTATCCTGAATTATTTAACAAAAACGTTGTGGAAATTTCACCGGACTTAAATTCGTTGAAAACCGGAATGTTATTGGGAGGAGGAAATCGACGGACTGTTAACGTGCCGGTTGTAAAAGACAGAAAAGCTTACGAAGAGCACGTTTATGGAATTTATTCAATATTTGCAAATAGGAGGCAAATGGCATGAAAAAGATTTATTTGGCGTTAGTCGTTACGGCTTCAATTTTAATTATTGGATGTGGCCCCAGGCAAATCCCTTCGGTTCAACCAACGAGTTTTGAAGAGGCTTTGGCAACCGCCCGCGGAAAAACGGTTACTTTTTTTGGATGGGGCGGTGATCACAACATTAACCAATGGCTTGATACAGTTGTGGCAGATACACTTAGAGAGCGTTATGATATAACGCTTGTGCGGGTTTCCATGGGAATAGGAGATATTCTGTCAAAACTGATGGCTGAAAGACAAGCCGGTTCAGTATCCGGAGATATTGATGTTGTTTGGATTAACGGTGAAAATTTTTATGCGGCTTTAAACGCAGGGCTTTTATGGGGCCCGATTACCGGTCTTGTTGAAAACATGAAATATATGGATCCTGATGATCCTGCAATACATTATGATTTTGGAACACCGGTAAACGGAATGCAGGTTCCTTACGGAAAGGCGCAGATGATCTTCATTGGTGATACAGCGGTATTAGACAGGTTTCCGGCAAGTGCCGCAGAGCTGCTTGAACTTGCAAGGCAAAATCCTGGAAGGTTTACATATACAGCGCCTCCTGATTTCACGGGGAGCGCCTTTGTCCGCAACATTATTTCCGATGTCATAGGTTTTGACACTTTCAATAATGCGCCAGTAGATGAGCAAGGTTTATATGAAGTAATTCGTCCCGCATTAAATTTCTTGATTGAATTAAACCCATACTTATGGGAACAGGGAAGAACATTTCCAAGCAATCCTGCCGTTTTGGATGCAATGTTTGCCGATGGACAAGTTTTTATGACAGTGAGTTATCACCCAAACCATGCTGCACAGCGTATTGCTGCAGGTCAATTCCCTCCTACTGCACAGGCGTTTTTGTTTGATGCCGGCACCAAGGGCAATACGCATTACATGGCGATTCCGTTTAATGCGCCCAATAAAGATGCCGCACTTGTTTTGATAAACCACATAATAAGCCCTAAGATTCAGATCAGCAAGTTCGATCCCAGAAACTGGGGCGACATGCCGGTTTTTGATATCAATCGTATAAGTGATGAACAAAGAGCTTTGCTTGACAGCATTTACACCGGTCTTGGAACGATTCCCCCTGCTGAACTTTTGGCAAGGCAGATTCCTGAAGTGCGCGCACCGAAAATACCGGTAATTGACAGACTCTGGCTTCAACATGTTGCGCAGTAGAAAGTAATGAAACGATTTGCACCATACCTGCTTGTATTGCCGTTTGTTCTTATAATTTGTTTTATCTTTATAGGCGGGCTATTTCAGGCGGTGGTGCAAAGTTTGGGATATATGCCGGTGTTTGGTTTTAATGAAATTACATTTGACTTTTACCGGCAAGTATTTAATGATTGGCGCTTTTTAAATTCCATTCGGAACACTTTCTACATTGCATTTGTATCATCTTTGATTTCAGTAATTATGGGTACATTAATAGCAATTATTATGAGCAAGCTTATCCCTGCTCCTAAACTTTCTTATCTTTTTTATAAAACACCAATACTTTTGCCGCATTTAATTGTGATAGTAATGATGTTTTTTATTTTTTCCCAAACAGGAATTATTTCCCGGTTTGTATTTTCTCTTGGATTAATAAACGACCCAAATGACTTCCCGCTACTTGTCTTTGACAGATTAAGCATTGGAATTATTTTAGTTTATCTTTTTAAACAAATTCCGTTTGTATCGCTCACTGTATTCACTGTACTAAAAAACATTGATAAAAAACATTCACAAGTTGCAGAAAATTTAGGNTCAAGCTCNTGGCACACCTTAACAAAAATTACTTTGCCGCTCCTTGCTCCTTCCATTTTTTCGGTNTTTTTAATTTGTTTTGCGTTTGGTTTTGGAGCATTTGAAGTTCCGTTTCTTTTAGGAAGTCCTGCCACAGTTACATTGCCAGTCCTTGCGTACTTTGAACACAGGAGCCCAACATTGGCAACCAATTTAACAGGAATGGTCATCAATGTAGTTATTTCTGTTATTTCACTTACATTGGCTTTTATATATGCAATTGTTTTTAAAGTATTCAATAGACATGGTTTGAAAGGAGGGCTTTTGTGAAGAAAGCCCGATTTATTGGCAAGTCCTTTTTTTATGTTTGTGTATTTGCAAGTTGCGCACCATTAGCGGTGTTGATTTTGCTTTCGTTTTCTTTTTCGTGGCCGTATCCTTCTTTGCTGCCGACAATCTTTACTTTTCAGCATTCCATTCATGTCTTTTTTAATAATCCTCAAACATGGAATGCAATCTCAACAAGTATTATTTTGGCGCTTTTTACAACTCTTTTATCCCTTGCCATCGCGATCCCTGCCGCAAAATCTTTAGCACTTTACAATTTCAGGGGCAAAGAATTAGTTAAAATTATGGTTCTTCTCCCATTGATTGTTCCGCCTTTAGCAGTTACCTTTGGTATTCAGGTTTCAATGATTCGCTTGGGGCTTACAGGAAATTTTCTTGGAGTTACTATAATTCATACGGTTTTTGCTTTGCCTTTTGCAATTAGAATTATGACCAGTGTTTTTGATCTTATTGGCGACAGGTATGAAAAACAGGCAACTGTTTTAGGTGCATCAACATTAATGACTTTTTTCAAAGTAACTTTACCGATTATAATGCCTGGAATTTTATCAGCAGCAGTTTTAAGTTTTTCTGTTTCAATTGCCCAATATATAACAACTTTGTTA
>WQSU01000157.1 GCA_009787675.1 Lentimicrobiaceae bacterium | reverse complement strand
GATTCCTGTCCCGCTTCGTTCAACTTACCTGTAAATATCTGTTCTTCATAGCTATAAGTCTCAGTGGCTGGGTTGATAAAGTGGTACCCCTCGTAGCCTTTAAACTTGGTTGTTAACGGGGTTAATTTCAGAGACACTTTCGTTTTCAAACTTTTAGCTGCTGCGCCATGCAACCATTTCACATCTAATGCCACATTCATATTGGATTGTGTAATCAGTGACGTGCCAAAATTGATGTTGATTTTCAGGCGGTTGGGCTTAATTGTTTCAATTCGGAAATATTTATCAAACTTGACGCCGCCCACACTCACTACAGCGTGCCATACGCCCGTAGGCGCTTGTTCCTCCGTTTTAAGAAAGAAAGTGTAGAATTTTCCAACCGGTTGTGTCTGAACAATCTTTTTGTAAAACTGTCCTTGCGGGTTGTAAATATCCATCGTGATAGGATGCCCAGCAGGCATAGTTTTTTGCCTGTCTTCCAAAATAAAAGTCATGAAAATATCATCACCCGGTCGCCACACGCCGCGTTCTCCATAAATAAAACCTTTTAATCCTTTTTGAATGGCTTTGCCGCTGATGTCAAAACGACTAAGTGATAGATCGTTACCATTGTTTACTTTGAGGTATCCTTTTTGATTATTGTGCGTAACTTCCACAATAAAGGCTTCAGCGCTTTTCACTTGCAGCGTGCAGAAGCCGTTTTTATCGCTTGTGCCTGTGGCAATGGGCATAAGTTGGTAGTTCAACACTCTGATTTTGCATCCGCTCAACGGCTCGGTGTTGCTGATATTTTGCACAGCAACCAACATTTCCGAACCTTCCCCTTTTTTGGCAATAATCCCTATGTTCGACGAAAATAGATTGCAACTCACCAAACAATTATCACTTTCCATATAAAACATAGCATGACAAGGATTATCTCTTTCACGCCAATTGTAATCTTCCCAATTATATTTAATAGGATAGTAATACCCATACGGACTATTCCATTCCTCTAAATCCTCATCTGTTAACATAAAATTACTTTCATCAAAAAGAGTTTGTGCATTTTGGGATGAATTGTTTGGATTATCACTGCAAGGATAAATTGAAAACTCTTGACGGATAATCAGTTCAAAGCGATAGATGGCGCCCGGGTCTTTGTTCACCAACGCGGAAAGGTCAACCGCATAGTTATTCCATGTGGTCAATATTTTGGAGGGATCTTGGTCTAAACGGAGAATTTTCTTGGCAATTAAACGCCCCGAACGAGTTAAACGATTGCCTTCATTGATGGAATTTTCCTGCAAAAAAGAGAGGATATTTTGCTCATAAATTTTGATGATACGCATCTCTACGGCCTTCACATTCACCGCACTAAATGGTAAAATTAAGTTTTTAGAATCGGGAAGGATAGTGCCGCTTTTCAACAATTTCACCACCGGCTTTTCGGGGATGGAAACTTTATTGAACAGGTAGCTGTAGGGTAATGTTTTTCCTGAAAAGTTTTTAATATTTTCATTAACAGATATTTCTACAGTTTCCGGGAAATTCCTTTCAGCAAAAATGGTAACCACATTTTTATTCGTTTGGAAAGTACAATCTTCAAAATCGGTGAGTGTAATTAAACCTTTCAAGTCTTGTTTTCCCAGTGGGTCGGTAAAGAAGACTTTGATACAACGTTCAGGTTGTGAGTAGATTTGCGTGTGTGTAACCTCAAATTTATCAATTGCATGAATCAAAACTTCTTTTTCAACCGTTTTTTTATTGTTGATCGCCTTGCCATCACAAATCAATTTCAGGTTTTGGTCTTTGGAGACACGTTCAAGGCTATCTATTAAAAATTTGAAAGATATTCCGTTAGAGGAATTTACAAATTTGGGGGTTAGTTTTTTGTTTCCCAATTCGGCAGAAAACATGGCAATTGCTTCATTATCTGCAAGTGCGTCTGCCACAGAAAATTCCACTTCCATGCTGTTCCAGCGGTTTTGGTTTTCATGCAACGGCTGATAATAAACATCGGCAAAAGAGAAATCCTGCGCAATGGTGCAGAAATCAAAGGTGAAGGTTTGGTTTTTCTTGTCAATATTTGGCAATACTTTACCGAGTTCGAAACTCGCGGTATAGAGTGTGTTTTCTTTCAGAGGCGCATCGGGGCAAAATTCTAACAAGCGACTGCTTTTCCAATAGGTTTTGCCTTTTATGGAGGGAGAAAACGAGAACAGTTTCTCTTTAACTTCCTCATAAAGCACCACTTGCGATTGATCTTCAGCAAGTTCAATCTGGATTACTCCCTTTGTGGAAAGTTGTCCCGAAGTGTAGGCTGTGATATAGTGGCTGAAACTTTGGTCTATTTCGGCGGGTTTGTTTTTACAAGCCCACATTCCGGCAAATAAGAGTGTTATTGCCAATAATTTAGTAAAGGTATTTTTCATAAAACAGGAATTATAATAATTTGGCGAATATACACTTAATAGAAAATCTTTAGAACAGAAGGTCGCAGACCTGGCGGCGTGCGTGTCATTGTTTTTTAATTCATTCTTCTACATAGTTATAATACCAATCGAATAGCAGATTTTTATAAAAAAAGAATAGGCGCCCGGTACAGCAGTCCGATTTCTGATGTAGTTGTGCAAGGAACGATGAGGGGAGTGTTGTTCTTTGCATATATTTTTCAATTTAAAAACGGCTACCCAAATTTTTTAGATAGCCGCCTTAAAAAGAACGAAACAAACTAAATTTTAATAATCCGTATTCTGCGGATCAAAATTGCACCATCCTGAAGTCCAATCGGTTGTGCCGAAGGCGCCGATGAAATTAACAACTTCAAAACCGGATAATCCTGTAAAATCTGCTCCCGATAATAAAGGACTGCCTGACTGGGGAAGTAGATTGATACTGTTTAGCGATAAACTATTTATTTTTAAATCATTAACACTTGTAAAGGTTTTATTGTTTCCACCTGCTCTGTTAAAGTATTCTGCATTAAATGAAGGGCTAAGCGCAAATTCAGCCTTGTCTTCCTTGAAATTTTGTCCCATGCCAGCCAAAATACAATTTTTCACCACCAACTCTCCGTTTTGAGCGTTCCCCTGAGCACTGCCTCTTCCACCGTTTTCAATAAATAAACCAAATGGAAATCCTGCAAATACAGAATTATACACTTTTAATTTGGTATTTCTTCTTAGGTGCATGGCAGCCTGAAAATCGCCATTGCCGCCTGTAGGTTGGTGGGTTAAATCAATAGGACCAAAGATACTTACATTAGAAAACACAGGAGATGTGTAAGGCGAATTGTTAGAGCCTTGACTGTCATTATCAGACTCAAAGCCATTAGATAATGATTTGTCTGCTACGTTTTTGTCTCTAATGCTTACCAAAAACTGAAGTTTTCCGGAGAACCCGTTGTCCGTATCAAATTCGTCATCCCAACCGCGGAAAGCTACTAAATATTTACAATCAACGTTGCCGCCAAACCACTCATAAGAGTCATCACCGGAATAAGATACTTGAATATGGTGCATGGTGGTTCCTTTTCCCACGCCTCCCATTGTTATACCATTGATCTCGTTGTCAACCTGATATTCAATGCCGCAAAATTCTACGCGACAATAGGTCATAGTTCCTGAATTGTCATCATTGTTGGTTCCGCCATAAAAGGAACGGGGACCGCCTTCAATTCTGGCTTCTCCGCCGGGAACATTTACTATAGCATTTCCACAAATGACAATGCCGCCCCAGTCACCGTAATTACGTTGTCCTTTAGGTTGGTTTGATGTAAAAACAACAGGTTTTTCTTTAGTTCCCTGAGCCATAATTTTACCGCCTCTTTCAATAACTAAAGTAGCTTTGCTTTCTTTGTCTCCTTTGATAATCGTTCCGGCAGGAATCGTTAAAGTGGCTCCACTCTCAACATAAACAAATCCTTTTAGCAAATACACGGTGTCTGCGCTAAGGGTTCTGTTTTTCTTAATTTCGCCAATAATGTCCGCGTAACCTTTTACTACTACCGGTGGCACATAGCACTCGCTGTTCGGATCATTTTTGTCGCACTCTTTTTTGCAAGCAGTAAATAAAACTGCAAAAAAACTTAAGCCAATAAAGCTTAATAAAACTAATGTTTTGATGTTCTGTTTTTTCATTTTTAATTTTTTTTAAGTTAATGAATTGTTTAAATTAAATGTTATTTTTTATTGTTTAAAAATTTACGGTAAATCCTGTATTGATTTGCACTCCGCTTTTAATCACTTTTGTATTTTGCCTGTAATTGCCAGCATTTTTGTTTTCAGTTGTATAAGAGCCTATTTGGGTGTAAATGACTTTTTGATTTAATATATTTCGAGCGCTGACATATAGTTTGAATTTTCCTATTTTTTGTTGAATAGAAGCATCTAACGAATGTCGCGGCATTTGATAAGTATTGGGAATGTTCTCGTTGGCATTTTGATTGGCTTGCCCCACTGCTTCAATACGTTTGCCAATGATATTATACAAAACACTGAATGTTAATCCAATTCTTTTATTGTCATAGTATAATCCGGCATTAACAATGAACGGGGACTGCCCTTGCATGGCTCTGTTTAATTCAATAGATCCTTTGGGGAATATAACTCCACTTTTTAAAAGAGAAGCATTTAACACCAAACTAAAATTCTTTAATTTCATGAAATCTAATGATTTGCGAATATCCAATTCCAAACCGTAAGATACGGCAGAGTGCGCATTCATGTAGGTATATTGAAATTGTCCGCCGGCATAATAAAAAGTGTTTTCAATCGGATTAATAAACTTCTTATAGAATGCACCCAAACTGATCATTTCTTCTTTATTGGGATAAAACTCATAGCGCAAATCCACATTATGAATAGTAGCATCTTTTAAATCAGGGTTTCCTTCACAGGTAGAAAATGTTTCGAAATCGTAATACACGAAAGGCGCTATTTCTCTAAATTCTGGACGGTTAATTGTGATGCCATAAGCTGTTCGCAATACATGTTTTTCTTTTATGGTGTAAGAAAGATTTACAGAAGGAAAAACGTTGAACATGTTTTTATTAAGATTAACAGGCTTAACACCATCGGAAGTGTAGCTGTTTAAAGTCAAAAACGATTGTTCAAGCCTCAAGCCGGTATGAAGCGCCAGATTAAAAAACTCTAACCGAAGCAACGCATAAGCCGCATTTGTTGACCGTAGCGAATTGTATGAATCGGATTTTCCGGTTCCTTCAGCAAGATAAAATCCCCTCGGACTCAAATATTGCAAATCAAACATTTCAGGGTAGGGCAAATAAAAATATTCAGGCGTGAGGTCATTTTCAATGCTTTTCTTATAGGTAAAATTCCGAGCATTAAAATCGCGTGTTTTCAATTCGGCATAAAGACCGGTTTTTATACCTACCGCTATTTTTTCCAAATTAAAAAGATGATTGTAGTTGATATTTGCCGAAGAACTATGCTCCGTTAAATATTGAAAAAAGCGGCGCACATCGTTATCCATAGTACGGTACATTCCAAAATACGGACTACTTTCGTTTACATTTTTTCGTGCATCCATAATACGACGATCCGGCTCATTGTTAAGCACATACGCATATCCCAGCGCCCAATCAAGTTGCGAAGTATGATCGTTCTTAAAATTATGGGAAGATTCTAACTGCGTAGCGTAAGTTAATCGATTTCTATAAAAAAATTCTTGCGACTTTTCATGATAATTGTTACTGTAGTTAATGCCTTCGCGAAATCCGGTTTTGTTCGTTCCCATATTTTGCAATAAGTTTTTAAACCGTATTTTATGCCCGTTTTGTGTGAAAAAGCACAAATTATACCCCACATTTATTTTGCTGTTTTCCTGATATACCGTATCGTTATATTTTTTGCTGTAAGCAGATTCACCGGCTTGAATGTTATAAATACCAAATTGATTGTTCTCTAAAATTGCTTGGTCGTTGTGGTAACTGTAACCGAAGTAAACCATATTTGTCATCGTCAAAGCCTTGATTTTCTTTGTATTGTTGAACGAAAAGGACAGAGACTGATCGGGCGTTGCCACTCTTTTGTTGATGTCCCAATTGTTGGGGAGTTGTGCTGCATACTTGCAAGCTTGCGCTAAATCCACGTTATTTAAGTTGCTTGGGAACTCTCTTGGAACAGTGCGCGTTCCTGTTCCTGCGCCCATAACATCTAATCCGGATTTAGAATAGGTTAGATGCGAACGGAACACCGAGTTTGTACGAAATCCTATTCCATAGCCTATTTGAAATCCGTTATTTGTGGGCATATCTAACGTTTGAATTTTAACAAACCCGCCGGCAAAATCGCCAGGCAGTTCTGCTGAGAAATTTTTGTAA
>WQSU01000156.1 GCA_009787675.1 Lentimicrobiaceae bacterium | reverse complement strand
ACCTTTGGCGGGTCGCTTTCCGAAACGGTTTCCAATAAAATTTGTAAAGTATTGGATCAAGCCATGAAGATGGGCGCACCGGTGATTGGCTTCAACGACTCCGGCGGTGCACGTATCCAGGAGGGCGTAAACAGTTTGGCAGGATACTCCGAAATTTTCCAGCGCAACATTTTGGCTTCGGGTGTAATTCCACAAATCTCCGCTATCTTCGGTCCTTGCGCCGGTGGCGCAGTGTATTCGCCTGCCCTTACCGACTTTATTATGATGGTGAAAAACACAAGTTATATGTTTGTTACCGGTCCAAAAGTGGTAAAAACAGTTACCAATGAAGATGTTACAGTGGAAGATTTGGGCGGTGCAACCGTGCATTCCACCAAATCGGGCGTTGCACATTTTGCCGTGGAAAACGAGGAGGTTGGCATTGCGCAAATCCGCAAATTATTGAGCTATGTGCCTTCCAACAATATGGAAGAGCCGCCCTACTGCGCAACGCAAGACCCAATTAATCGTTTGGACGATGTCTTAAATCAAATTATTCCCGACAATCCCAACAAACCTTATGATGTTAAAGATGTGATTTTAAGCATAGTGGATGATAGTGATTTCTTCGAAATTCATGAAAATTATGCCAAGAATATCGTAGTTGGTTTTGCACGCTTCAATGGCATATCGGTGGGCATTGTTGCCAACCAGCCCAAATATTTAGCCGGTGTGTTAGATATCAATTCTTCCAGAAAAGGCGCGCGTTTTATCCGCTTCTGTGATGCTTTCAACATTCCGTTGGTAACGTTGGTGGATGTTCCCGGCTTCTTGCCCGGCACGCAACAAGAGTATGGCGCACTGATTCTTCATGGCGCCAAATTGATGTATGCCTACGGCGAAGCCACCGTTCCCAAAGTAACGGTAATTCTCAGGAAAAACTACGGAGGCGCTTATTGCGTAATGAGTTCCAAGCATTTGCGTGGAGATATTAACTACGCATGGCCCACTGCCGAAATCGCCGTTATGGGCGGAAAAGGCGCTGTGGAAATCCTCATGGGAAGGGAAATCGCCGCTATTGAAGACAAGGAAAAACAAGCCGAGTTTGTTGCCGAAAAAGAAACCGAATACCGCGATGCTTTCGCAAATCCATACGTTGCAGCCCGTTACGGCTACATTGATGATGTGATTGAACCGCGCAACACCCGCTTCCGCGTTATCCGCGCATTAGAGTCTCTAAGAAACAAACGCCTGGAAAACCCTGCTAAAAAGCACGACAACCTGCCATTATAAGAATAATAGGAATAAATTTAATTGCCGTTGGCTGAAGCCAACGGACCAAAAAATAAAAAAATATGTTGAAAATTTTTGGAAAGTGGTCAAATGAAAAAGTACTCTCCTCCTTACCCTCAGAGGATATTAATGTTGATGAAAAAAAGGTGATTACCAATACATTAGATCATGAAACGATAGCCGCTATAACGATGGCGCTTCACCTTTCTTTGAATGAGTTTAGAGATGAGGAAAGCGAGGTGGTTACTATTGACGTACCCTCTGCACGATACTCCCCGTGGGCACAAAAAAATTTGGTCATGAGGCGTGTGGCGCGAAATTGGTAGCATGAGAAAAATTATACTCATTATTATTGCACTAACAAACCTTTTCATCGCTTTTGCGCAAAACAGCACTTTTGTCAATCCTTTCATTGGCACGAAATCTATGGGACATGTTTTTCCGGGGGCAGTAGCGCCGCACGGAGTCATCGCGTTAAGCCCTGATACAGACACTATTCCACACAATGTGGCGGGAAAGTACCAACCCGATGTGTATCGCTATTGCGCCGGTTATCAATATAATGACCCGACCATTGTGGGGTTTTCGCATACCCATTTCAGTGGCACGGGGCACTCCGATTTGGGAGATTTGCTGCTGATGCCCACCAATGGGAAACGCTTGCTGAATCCGGGAACGAAAGAACAGCCAGAAACAGGCTACCGTGCACGTTTTTCACACAACCAAGAAAAAGCAATGCCCGGATATTACGCCGTCACATTACAAGATTATCATATTGATGTTGAACTTACTGCCACAGAAAGGGTAGGTGTGCACCGCTACCATTATCCCGACCAAAATGCGCGGATTATTTTCGACTTGGTGCATGGTATTTACAATTATGACGACAAAACGCTTTGGGCTTCGGTACGTGTAGAAAATCCGCAATTGATTACAGGATACAGAATTACAAATGGTTGGGCGCGTGAAAACTATCAGTATTTTGCTATCGCTTTTTCTCAGCCTGTTTTAAATTATGGTTATGAAGAATATGAAAAACAGAGCTACGCAGGCGGTTGGCGCAAGTTTAACCTCAAAGAAAACTTTCCTGAAATGGCAGGACGGAAAATCCGTTGCTACTTTGAATTTGAACTTCCTGAAACACACGTGTTGGAAGCTCGTCTTGCTTTTTCTGCCGTAAGCGCTGAAGGTGCATTAAAGAACTTGGAAGTTGAGGCGCCACTCCATAAATCGTTTGATGAAATTTTGAAAGAAACACAACAGAAATGGGAAAAGGAATTGAGCTTTATTGAAGCTACCGGTAATCCTGATCAGTTGGCAATGCTTTATACTTCGTTATATCATTGTAAAATAAACCCTTCCATATATCAGGATGTGGATGGAAAATATCGCGGGTTGGACGGTAATATCCACGAAGCTAAGGATTTTACCAATTATACGGTCTTCTCTTTGTGGGATACCTACCGCGCTCTGCATCCGCTTATGAATATTATGGATAGAAAACGCAGCGCAGATTTTACAAACTCTATGCTGGCGCATCGGGCGCAGAGTGTGCACAAAATTCTCCCAATGTGGTCGCATTTTGCCAACGAAAACTGGTGTATGATTGGCTATCATGGCGTTTCAGTGCTGGCAGATGCTATTGCCAAAAATATTCCGATAGATAGAAAAGAAGCCATGTCTGCCATGTATTCGAGTTCCACGCTACCCTATTTTGACAAAACAGCAGAATATTTAAAATATGGTTTTGTGCCTTACGATGTGAGTAAAAATGGCGTTTCCATTACATTGGAATATGCTTACGACGATTGGTGCATCTATCAAACCGCATTAAAAGAGGGCGATACGCAGAAAGCGGAGGAATATAAAAAGCGCGCCTTAAACTACCGGAATGTTTTTTGCCCTGACTTGGGCTTTGCGCGCGCCAGATATTCAAACGGCTTTTGGAAAGAGGATTTCTCACTTTTAAATACACACGATGAGGGTTTTATTGAGGGCAACTCATGGAATTACAGTTTTTATGTGCCTCACGATGTGTTGGGTTTAATGAAGCTCATGGGTGGCGATAAAGCATTTATTGCCAAGTTGGATAATCTATTTAACATGCACTTGCCTGATGAGTTTTTTGCTGAAACCGAAGATGTTACCCGCGAAGGTTTGCTGGGTGGCTATGTGCATGGCAACGAGCCGTCGCACCATATTATATATATGTACAACTTTACCTCAGAACCGTGGAAAGCGCAATATTGGGTGCGTGAAGTGATGAACCGGATGTATCGCAACGACTTGGACGGCTTGTGTGGCAACGATGACTGCGGACAAATGTCGGCATGGTACATCTTCTCTGCCATGGGATTTTACCCGCTGTGTCCGGGCAGTGACCAGTTGGTGCTGGCAGCGCCGTACCTGCCTTATTTGAAATTGAATTTGCCCAATGGTAATACTTTTGAAATTAAAGCCCCGAAGGTGAGCGACAAAAACCGCTACGTGCAATCGGTAAAGTTAAATGGAAAACCTTACACTAAAGCCTTTATTACCAATGATAATGTGATAACCGGCGGGATGCTGGAATTTGAAATGGGGGAAAAACCTAACAGGAAGCGAGTGTTTAAAGGAGATGATTTGCCATATTCTCAATAGAATCAGGAGATTAACCCCATTATTTCTTTGTAATAACGACAAGGTGGCTATTTGGCACATAAACCCACAGGTAAAGTTAGACGTAAGTGGTTCATTAGCAAACTTATATTATAGAAAGGCTTATCTCGGATTTAATGCCATACGTAATAATGGAAGCTGGACATTTGCCGAAGATGGGGCTAATAACGGTGGTGGAGTTATTTGGACTACCGTTCGTGGAAGTATATTGGATGCCTCTGAGACTTATATGGTACCACAAAATGGATAAGTCTCCAAAAAAATCTTACTTTTGCCGCTCATAAAAATAAATCATCCTACATAATGAAGTTTTTTTTATCATATACACTCCTTGTAATCAACATTCTGTTACTTGCAGCCCAAAGTTTAAACGCACAACGCCTTGAAGTTCATGCCATAAAAGATTTTTCAACAAATGAGCAAGCCAATAAGGCATGGGGTGTGGGAGGCACATTTGAATTTGACCAATTAGTAAAAAAAGCCACCTTTAAGATTTATTTCGATTGGGCAATGCACAATGACAAAAATGACATCAACAAGAAGCCCAAATATCAAAGAATGGTTGGCGGCATTATTGCATGTTTTAGTCATGATTTTTCGGATAAATTCACAATTCAGTTAGGTGGAGAAGTCAACTATGCTTATTTAAAACATTCATACATTTACGCTTACGAACCTATACCTCCTGATACTGTTGGGGGAAGATCACTTACATTGCTGCAAACCGGAGGCTTTATTGGTATTGGTCCCCACGTGGGATTACTGTACAAACTAACCTCACAGTTTAGTGTTGTCCTTAATGTAGCTCCAACTTTCCTAATACCTGTTCATGCCAAATCTTCGGTACTTACGAAAGACCCCGAATATAAAAAAGGAGTTTGGTTGTTTCCTATTCGGTTAGGATTTTCATATCAATTATTTAAAAAAGACTAATTATGAAAAAGACTGTTTTATTTTTTGCTGTTATTTTCTTATCCCTATTGACTTTACAAGCCAAGCCCAAAAAGAAAAATACTGATCAATTGACACTTTTAAATACAAAATGGATTTTGGAAGATATTTTTGAAACTCCTATTTTGCATACTCCCGATACCGCTTTTATCATTTTCTATAGCGATTACAAAATTTCTGGAAATTTGGGATGTAATAATTTCTTCGGCACTTTTAGTTTTGGAAAAAAAACAATGAAGTTAGATTATTACGGTTCTACAAAAAAGTTGTGTTTTAACATGGAAACCGAAGCGCAATTTTCCAAAGCCATAAAAAATGATATTACACATTATTCTATTGAAAAAGACCACCTTTACTTACTCAATAAATCCAAAGTAATCTGTAAATTTAAAGGCAAATAACTCCTCCCTCTTCACCCAAAACTATTTAAAACTCCTAATTCCTAATTCTTAATTCTTAATTTCTCTATGTTTCTTCAAACCGAAATCAAAGTTTTCTCCAACAGAACCCAATTGCCCGTTAAAGAGGCTGATCTGTTGAATGTTGCTCATGAGGCAGCCAATCACGCTTATGCGCCCTATTCGCATTTTAAGGTAGGGGCAGCGGTTTTGTTAAAAAACGGACATATTGTGTCCGGTAACAATCAGGAAAATGCGGTATATCCTATTGGAATGTGCGCTGAACGTGTGGCGCTTTTCTATGCTGCCGCACAGTTTCCTGAAACACCCATTGAAAAAATTGCGATTACGGCAATAGGAAACGAAAAGGAGCTTTGCCAGCCTGTTCCCCCCTGCGGCAGCTGTCGGCAAGCCATTTTAGAGTATGAAACTAAATTCGGCAAGCCTATTGAAATCATCATGTCAGGCGAAAAAGGGGAAGTATATATTGCCAAATCGGCTGCAGAGTTGTTACCGCTGTCGTTTACAGAGATTTTTTTGGAAAAATAACAATGTACAATTAATCATGATATTATTATTATCCGTTGGCTAAAGCCAGCGGCAATTAAACATTAAACTTTTAACCTATGTTACTACAAGAAAAAACAGCTTTTATTACGGGTGCTGCCCGCGGAATTGGAAAACAGATTGCGCTTACTTTTGCGCAACATGGAGCAAACATTGTTTTTACAGATTTGCAAGAAAATGAAATCGTTAAAGAAACTATTAAAGAAATTGAAAGCTACGGCGTTAAGACGTTGTTCTTAGCTTACAATGCAGCAGATTACCAAGCTACAGAAGCCGCTGTGAACAAGGCATTTGAAGTTTTTCCCACCATTGACATTTTGGTGAACAATGCAGGCATTACGCGCGACACACTGTTGATGCGTATGAGTGAAAGTGATTGGGATTTGGTGATGAATGTGAATGTTAAATCTGTTTTCAACCATGTGAAGGCAATACAACCCTATTTCTTAAAGCAAAGAAAAGGCTCAATTGTCAATATGGGTTCGGTGGTGGGCATTTCGG
>WQSU01000155.1 GCA_009787675.1 Lentimicrobiaceae bacterium | reverse complement strand
CGGTGCTGTAATAACAAAACTTGCCAGAGGTCATGCTTTTTATGAGTTACATGAACATTGTCTTGATGAACCGGCGATAATACAATGTTTGCCGCTTGATCGAATGATGCCACATGAGAAACAAACCTTTGAAAATCCACCTGCCCCGACTTTATGTCCCGAAATTGGTAGTCGCGCTATGCATCGTATGCTTATCGTGGACAATGGCTCTCAAATCTTCCATGATTGGATAACTATACAAAATGGGATGTATCGCTATCATGCTTCACTTTCCAATAACATACATATACGAATTGTTATTCAAGATTATTTAGCTTGCGACGTGATTTGGGAATAGCTTTTCATTTTGCGAGTCAAATTTACTACGGTATAATTAATACGGCACGGAAAGTTTTTGTGCCGGTTTCGCTTGTTCCAGAAGCAATACTCGCATCATCAAAAGGTTATTAGTTTTACTTTATAGTAAAATCTGAAACTGTCATGTATTTATTACCTTCAATTATCATAGAATCTCTATTATGCAATAAATATGCAGCAACGAGCATATTGTCTTTATAAAGATCGTCTGCCTTTTTTGTATATGCTTCTTTTGCTTTAATAAAAGCGCTATCAATAGAATCCTCTTGCAGAAAATGGGTCAATCCCAAAACTGCTAATTCCGCAAAATCATCTTCATAGCCATGACATGAGTATGCCTTATCTTTGTATCCCCAAAAAACACCAACATCGTTTTTCAATAATATGTTTGATAATTTTTTGCCACAATAGCACGAAAAAGTGTAGCAAAAAGCATTTTTAAAAAAATGCGCATTATTGGCAGATACGATTTCTTCAGAGGAAACATACATCGCATCTTCACTTCCATGCAAGAAACTGACAAAAAGAAAATTGGAACTATTATAAGCAGACAATACAGATTCAATAGTTGTTTTTTTGCAATTATCACTGTTATGCTCTGTACTTATGTCTTGTTTATAAATAACATTATGCAGATGCCGAAATTTATCTGCGCAAAGTTCAAAAAACATTCCTAGCGTGGCATCTTTATTGTCGTACAGCAAAATGGTCTTTATCATAGTTCTTCTTTGTTTCTGAATAGTAAATCAAGAGTTAAATTGTTTATATCCAATGCGATTGATTGTCCAAATAATGTTTGCATTCTGATTTCTCTCAGCAAATCGTTCATTGAATAACTATTTCCATTGGCACTGGTTAAAAAAGGTTTATTTTTCTCTTCATCTGAATGTTTTTCCAACCAATTCTCTATCGCAGTGTCTATTTGACCAATAAGATGCTCGTCCGCTTTACAAAGAATTTTTGTGATTTTTTCCGAACTTGCACTTTTTGACAGGAAGGCAAAGGTTGAATCATTTATCATTGTTTGATATTCGGCATCGAGAATACTGTCTTTTCCGCTCCATATAATTATAGGAATGAGCTTTGAAACATTTCTCAATTCTTCAAGAAACTTTATTCCTTGCATTTGATTTGCAGGAAATGCCAAGTCCAACAGAATAATCATTTTTGCATTCAAGTTTTCCTTTACAAACGATAAAGCATCGTTTGCATTTTCTTTGAAAATGACATTTTCAAATACTGCACTAACTTCCAAAACAAAGGGGTCTGTTTGCAAGCTTCTATCATCTTCTATTACTAAAATCGTTGTTTTTCTCATAACTATGATTCTTTAAATGGAAATTCAATCTTGAAAGTTGTACCTGTTGGTTTCAATTCATTGTCCACCAATTCAATTTTTCCGTTTAATGCCTCAATTCGGGATTTGATAATAAACAGCCCCAAACCTGCACCTCCCAGTTCGGCTGTGGTAGTAAAAAAAACATCAAAAATCTTGTCTCTGTCTTTTTCTTCTATTCCACGACCATTGTCTGAGAAATACAAAACAAATTTATCTTTTTCTATAATAACGCTACATTTGATTATCTTTTTTTCCTGATTTACAGGGAGTGCTTTCATAGAATTGCTAATCAAATTATCAATAATATCTTCAAAAGACTTTTGGTTATAATAAAGGAACAAATGCCCATTAACTTCAACAATGGGTTTTATGTGTTCTTTACTGAAAATATCCGCGTAGATATTGAGCATTTGATTTTCAATAATTTGCTTAACATCTATATCTTCAAAATTCTGATCGTCTTTGGCATATTTTAACATAAAATCAACGGCTTTGTCCAGTCTATTCATTTCATCATAGATTTGGGCAGAGTAAAGTAGATATTCATTACTATTGTTCCATCGTGGGTCGGGGAAGTGCTTATGTAGGTATTCGGCTTTTCGTTTTATTTTACCAAGTGAAGTTCGCGTAATATGCGATAGCATTCCTGCATAAGTTTGCAGTGAAACTAAGCTGAAAAACAGATTTTCCTGTTGCCTCTTTTCCGTTTTCAAATCTTGGTACTCTTTATAGCTTTTATTAACAGATGCTTGTGTTTTTTGTATCGCTTTTTCGAGTTGTTCAAGTTTTTCTTTGACTTGTATTGGTACTTTCGGATTTTCCTTAATTGTATTTAACTCTTTGCGCAAATCGCTAATATCTTCTTTGGCATTTGTAAAATGTGTCTCTGCTTTTATGCGAACATCATCTTTTCTTATTTTTAGATATGCTTCAATTTTTGAAATTTGTTTAATCACATATTTTTTGAGTTCCTGCCATGCCTCATTATCTACAAAATCTTGTCGGTTTGTTGCATCAATAATATCTGGATTTCTTTCTGTCGAAATATCAATCCAACCCAAAATATCACGGGTACTTATTTTGTCGAAAAAACCAGAATAACGCCGTTTGTCTATTCCCAGTAAGTCCTTTTGTGCATTTTGATCAGCAGTATACTCCGCGAATGGTGTTGCTATTATCCCATCCCGATACACTTTCAATCCATCTATGATTTCGTTTGTTGTCTTTTTGAATTGAGTTTTTGCTTTTTTGTCATAATAATACAAGGTCATTCTTAAAAATCCGCTGGGGGGTTCAGGTATTCGTGCCTTGATTAACTGATCATTTTTTATATCTAATGTTTCTTGCTGTTTTTCAGTAGGATCGAAGTCCAACTCTACCTTTAATGTCGCTTTAGCGATTGCCAAGCTTTCAACTTTTTTATTGTGATATTCAGAATATTGAGGCGCATTGATATGTATTACAAAAGGATGTACTTGCGAGAACGAAGGCATAATCAACTTTGAAAGTTCTTTGTAAGCGCGAGTAATATCATGTTCTGTCCATACATCATTTAAAAGAGTAATTTCTAAAACAGTACCCTGTCCATTACTGCTGTCCGAATTTTCAAACCAATAACGATTGTCAATGTCTGTAAAAAGTTTTTGTTCGCTCGAAAAATCAATAGTTAATTGTCGCTTTTCTTCCTTTTCGTAAACCGACCAATCCGTTTCCAAACAAAGCGTTTGCATATCACTTGCCTGTTTCGTTTTAAGCAATAATTTTGCACCTAATTTATCAACCGCAAATCTTCCAACTCCTTTTCGTCCCGTTACTTTTCTGCTAAAAGGTGCAGGCGAAGTTAGAGATTTTCGCTTGCTGCTTGTACCTATAACCATCCATTTATCACGGACATCTTCAAACGACATTCCGACACCATTGTCTTTTATTACAATCCTGCTTTTATCAGAGCGCGGATTTACAAGAAAAAACTCAACTGTTACTTCGGTTGAATTAGCATCATAACAATTTTTCACCAACTCAAACAGAGCGGTAATTCTGTCAGTGATGAGTTCGCGTCCCAAAAGGCGATAGGTACTGACATCAAACTTGTATTTTAGTGCTTGTTTACTCATAACTCAAAATTTTTTTGAAAATTGCCTCAGCCATAAGTGGTGGAACAGCGTTGCCAATTTGTTGCTGAATTTCCATTATTGACCCTTCAAAAATGAAAGTATCAGGAAAACTTTGCAACCTTGCGGCTTCTCGTACTGACAGCCCCCTATTCTGAAAGGGGTGTATCAGCATATTTTTTCTATAGTTTGAAATCACAACCGACGGTTTGTCGGGGTCTAATCGTTTGTAAATGCCACTATGACAATTTTGGCTATTCTTATAATTCTGCATCAAACGTTCGGGGATTGCCCGCCAATTTTGTCCTTGTCCAATGTACGAATAACGTTCAATCACATAATCTGCATTTCTTGACACATAATTTTGCAACGATTTTGTGCTACCTTTTCGCATTTTTTTTGCATAACTTGAACCTTTGTTCTTATAGTCGCCTATTTCTAATTGTTGTCCATTTTCCAAATCAGGCAAGTCAGCTATGGCTTCTGCAACTGTAATTTTTGTTTTTTTCCCATTTGGAAATTCAAAATAAATACCGGATTTGTTGCCAAGCATAATAAAACGGTTTCTGTTTTGCGGAACGCTATAGTCGGAGGCACATGTCACTTTTGAAGAAACCGTATAGCCTAAATTTGTGAAACATCGTTCAATGTGCTTTATTGTATTGCCTTTATTGAAACTTACAATGCCCTCTACATTTTCAAACAAAAACCATTCTGGCGAAAGTTCCCTTACAAACCGAACAAATTCCTCGAACAAGAAATTATTTTTATTGTCAAGATTTCGGGTGTGAGTATTGGAAGTAGAAAAACCTTGACAGGGCGGTCCCCCAAAAATGATAAATGGATTTATATTAAGTAGTTGTGTATTTATGTCTCTAATGTCGTCATTCATCACAATTGAATTGGGATGATTTTTTTTAAACGTAAGCCCTGCTCCTTTATCCTTTTCCACTGCAACAACAACATCAAAACCGGCACTTTGAGCACCAAGACTGAGCCCGCCCGCACCTGAGAACAGATCTATCGCTGTGTATGTATTGCTGCTTTTTTTATTCATTCTGTCAATTTATGTGTTTATTGAAACATTTTGCTTTGAAAAAATTGCATTTTTATTTCCCAATTCAGAGATGTAAAAAAACTCGCCTTCAGGCGGCAGGTAGGTTTCAGTTTGGTACTAATGGTCAATATGATCTGCTTGACAGCCACTTGTCGCCCCACTCATTGACATTCCGCGACTTTCACTGCAATTCACACAACCTCCCCCACAAATATACACAAAACTCCCGGACAAAACAAGTCCAGACCTCACCAAGCAGGTGGTCATAATTTTGCCACCCGTTCATAGGGATCAGGTTTTTTCGGATATTGGAAACGAGTAAAAAATATCCCAAACGTCAGGGGCATTTTTCCGAATGTGTTTTTCACCGCCAAGCTCTTATTTAGAAGACAAAAAGTGTAAGGGTTTCGTAAGGGTTTGCGCAAAAATGTAAGGGTTATTTGCCAAAAATAAGGGCTTGCCCCATTGACAACGACTCACAATGTGCTATGATGATAGCGTTGTTTCGTTCTAGGAATCCCGGTGTTTGCGGGTTTCCTCCTTGTTTTACTGCGGATAAATTCATCAAGCGGATTTTCTTTTATCCAATTTCGTAATGCTGAGGTTGTGGGTTCAATTCCCACCGAGGGCTTTTATGTAAGTGCAGTAAAATCAATTAGTTAGAGACGCAAACAAGGGCAATATTGCGTGGTCGTTTTAACCCATTTGACCTCAAATTTGAGGTCGAACCGTTGAAAGGAACGCAGAATGAGCCAGAAAAATGTTACCAAGCCCCCCAGAATCCTCCAAGTCCACAAAGACCGTGATTACGATTGCGTCTACGTGGGTCGCCAAAAAATCATGCTGGGCAAGAGCGGTTCTCCCGAAGCCGAAGCCAAATTCAGACGGCTCCAAATTCAGGTGCTCACCGATCCCACGCTTGCTTTTCTCAATCCGCAACACGTTAAGGTCGATCACCTGTGCATTGCCTATCTTGAATATGCCGAAGAAAATGATCCCGGTCATTTTTCCAGCATCAAAACAGCCGTCAAAATCCTTTTGAAGCACTATACCGGTCAGCCGGTCGATACACTGGACACCCGGCACTTCCTCTTCTTGCAAGAGCAATTCGTCAAACACGGTGTTTCCCGGAAATACTGCAACGCACTCATGGGATATATCCGGGCAATGCTGAAATGGGGAGCGATCCGTAAATTGGTATCCACACAGGTTTACGGCGAGGCAAAACTCATTCCCGCTCTGAAAGAAGGCAAAACGAAAGCCTACGAAAACCCAGAAAGAGAGCCTGTCCCTGACGACGTGGTTCGACGTACTCTACCGTTTATGTCTCCAACGGTGCGAGCGATGGTGCAAATCCAAAGGATGACAGGCATGCGACCAAAAGAAATCTGTCGGATGACTGTCGGGAATATCGACCGGACACGAGACTCTGAACTTTGGTATTACATTCCACGCCACAAGACCGAGCGGCTTATCGGGAAAAAGTCGATTCCGTTGGGTAA
>WQSU01000154.1 GCA_009787675.1 Lentimicrobiaceae bacterium | reverse complement strand
CGCTATCATTTTACCAATGCAGAAAGCAATGCGTATAAACACTTTATTTCTCAATTTCCTATTGGCTCTCATCGCTATTTTACTTATTTGAAACAAAATAATACGAAATATCCTATTGACCATCCTTATTTTTCTAATTCACGTTACCAAGTATTGGTAGGACCGTATCCGGAAGGTTACATGGAATATGGAGAGATTCGTTACCGGCATGAGGGCGGATATTCTTACAAATTTGAAGAGAATGTGGTGTATAAATATCCGTTGGATATTAATCCCAAATCACTTCATTTTTCATCCACCTATAACATTACAACTTTAAACGATTTTGCACTTACTCCAAAGGTTTTTAATAAAATTATTGAAAATTGTCAGAAAGCAGAACGTTGGTATCCCCGCAATATTCGTTTTTCACAAGTGGAATTGGTGTTGGATTTGGAATTGCCGATACATCCCGATTCTATAGCCACAAAGAATTTGGTTTTTAGAAATGTGGAAACAGCATTTGCTTTACTTTATAGAAATACTGCAACATCTAAGTATATTCAAATTCCACCTGCAACCTACGATGTGATTCTTCTTTATGAAGACGGCAGTTATATTAGCTTCGACAGTTTAACACTAAAACCATACTCCTACACGAAAGTCAATATGACACAATTGCCTTTGCAGGAAGGAGATTTTTTAGATTCCTATCGTAGTTCAAATATATTGATGGAACGCGCTATTATTAGCAAGGCTACAGTTGATAATTCAAGAAGCGAAGTTAGCAATACCCGAACTGAAATAACTGATTCACGAAGAGAAACAAGAAATCATTCAAGCGGTCCAAGCACGATTAAAGGTGAAATTAAAGATAAAAATGGTAATGCAGTTCCATTTCTTCAAGTTCTTTTAAAACAAGATGATAAAGTAGTAAATGGAGCATATACCGATGAAAAAGGTGTTTACAAAATTTTTGGCGTTTCAGTCGGTGTATATGATATTACTATTGGGGGAACTGTTAATTGTTTGTCTTTTTACACAGAAAAAGATATTTATATTAGATATGCTGAAGTAAAGTTCGTTGATTTTATAATGGATTGTGTTACAACCGAATTACAAGAAGTAGCAATAACGTATGTGCCTCCTATTTTTTCTCAAGACAATACAACAGGATCTGAAAGATTAACCGGCGAAGAGGTTCGGAAAACACCGGGGCGTAGTATTACCGCTATCTATGACCCAATTTCCGTTCGTGGCAATCGCTCCGATGGGCAACAAACCATTGTTGATGGGGTGCGCGTTCGAGGCGAATCGGAATTGGCTACCTATCACAAAGAACAAAATAGAAATCAAACTCAACTCCTTAGCGAAACAGATGACGAAATTCAAGACGAACTTCAAGCAGCAGAAGAACGTTTATACAACGAAATCATGCAATTAAACAGTTTGCGCAGCAACTTTTCCGATGTTGGTTTTTGGGAGCCGCGCCTTTACACCAACTCTGAAGGCGAAGCCAAATTCACCGTTACCTTTCCTGATAATATTACCCAATGGAATACCATAGTGTATGCCATGAACCGCAAACTGCAAACGGCTACGCTCCGTAAAAAAATCCAATCCTACAAACCTTTGATGGCAGAGTTGAGAAATCCGCAGTTTTTGGTGGCAGGCGATACTTCCTTTTTCGCAGGTAATATTCGTAACTATACGCAAGACAAAGAGATTAGCGGAGAAGTGCTATTTCTTCTATGCAACGACACTGTTCTACAAAAAGAGATTCAGTTTACCACTTCTCATCAAGATAAAATTCAGGTTACCACTCTCTTAACCGACAGTATAACCACTACCTACCTGTTTCAACGCAACGATGGCTATACCGATGGTGAAAAGAGAACCATTCCGGTGCTCCCGCGTGGAACTGAAATTGCAGACGGAACACTCTGTTTCTTAAAGTCGGGCGACAAGAAAACTGTAACTGCCGATTTTAACCAAGAAATTAACATCACCCTCACTGCCAGTCCATTGGATATTTATTTGAATGCAACTTATTTCCTGCAAAACTATCGCTACGATTGCAACGAACAGTTGGCATCCAAATTAATGGGCTTGTTGAATTATAAGTTGTATCAAGAATATGCAGGCGAACGTTTTAGGAGCGACAAACGTATTGAAAATATTATCAAGCGATTGATTGATAACAGGAATGGAGAGCAGTTATGGTCGTGGTGGGGCAACTCCCCGAACAGCAATTATTGGATGTCGGCGCATATTCTTCGTGCTTTAATATCCGCGCAGAAAGCCGGTTACAAGGTAAACTTGGATTTTAAGAACATGGCGCAGGATTATGTGGATACCCGAAGATACCGTTCTCATTCACTGAATGATATTGCCATTCTCAACGCTTTGTCGAGCGTGGGCACACGGCAAGACTACGCCGCAGCGCTTGAACTGTTTGACAAAGAGATTGCTATAAAAGAGCATGTAGCAGATTCTATTGCCCGCGCCAAACGTCATAAGAATACGACCTCTTACTTGAACGAGAAATTGCTTTTACTTGAAATTCGGCAACAGCAGAACATCGGCTATGTTTCCGACAGCATTCAAAAATATTTAAAAACAGACATATTGGGCGCGGTGTACTGTGATGATGGCATTAAACCGGAATGGCGTAACAACACATTGATTAATACCCTCATTGGATACCGTATCATCAGCAGAGACACTACATTGCAACATCTGAAAGAAGCGATGCAACTCTATGTTTTGCGCACAAAAGAAAGAGGGTGGAACACCTATCAATCTGCCACCGCCGTGATGACGATTCTTCCTGATTTGCTTTCTGAATCGGCAAGTAAAAAAGCGCCCTCTACGGTTGTCTTGTCGGGCAAAGAACAAAAAGAACTCAGCGAGTTTCCTTATGCTACCACACTTTTTCCTGGCGAACATCTTGACGTACAAATGAAAAGCGGGACACCGCTCATTTACTCCGATTATCAATTGAAACGGGTAACCACCGAGCACACGGGCGATGGTTTTAAAATAGAAACCAGCCTCAAGAAGGAGCCTCTCACAGCCGGCGAACCCAATACATTGCAGGTTACTGTAACCGTTAAACAAGCCAATGCAGAGCACGTAATGATTGAAATTCCCATTCCTGCCGGTTGCAGTTATGCTTCAAAGAAAATTTACAACTACAGATTTTCAAACACCTACGAAACTTACCGAGAGCATTTTAAAGACAGAGTGGTCATTTTCTGCGAGAAATTGCCGATAGGAACTTACGAATACAACATTGAACTGCTACCCCGTTTCAGCGGTAGCTACCACCTCAATCCGGCAAAAGTAGAGCTGATGTATTTTCCGGTTATTTATTCTAATAATGAGGAGAGGAAGGTGAGGATAGAGTAGTTATTTTGCATGCAAATCTGCTTGAGTTTCCATTTTCTCTTTCTGTATTCGTTGCCCCAATTTATTGTCCATTAATAAAGCATATAATAGTAAGTAAACCAATAATTTACTATATAACACCTTACTATAGTAATCAACATTAGTATCTCTTGGTAATGAGGCAAAAAATTTCCTCGTGAATTGCTTAGACGGAACTCAGGTTTTTAGATCATTGCAATGTTTTCATTAATAAATCAGGCACAAAAACAGAAAAGAATTAACCCATTAATCTCGCATTGCAAAACATATTAATTTTCATATAATTTTGCACTTTAATTTTCAGAAACAAATGAAAAGATTCAAATTTATCTTCTTCCTGCTTTTCCTCACGGCATTCCTTGTTTCATGCAAGTCGAAAGTTATCGAAACCCCACTTTCCGAATATAAGGCGCTGAGGGTAGACGCCTCAGATGGGGTGGTGGAAGTGGAATTTCCCACCCAACTACAAAGTCAACAAGTAATAGAAATCCATCCTCGTGTGGAAGGCACCTTAGAAAAAGTTTATTTCAAGGAAGGTACACCTGTAAGAAAAGGAGAACTTTTATTTCAAATCAACCCTTATGTATATCAGCAGCAGGCACTCTCGTGTCAGGCTAACCTTTATGCAGCACAGAAAAAATTGACAAATGCAGAGTTTGAAGTGCAAAAAGTTACACCTTTAGTAGAGAAAGATATTGTGAGCAATTATGAATTGGTGGCGAATCTCATGAATGCTCAATTACGGCTTGCAGATGGAAGACTTTACGACAAAACGGGGATTATTGACCGCGCGAGCGGCATCGTAAATCCCACCACAGGTACTGTGTTACTCAAAGCAGTTTTCCCCAATCCAAATCGTGATTTGGCAACAGGCTCAAGCGGAACAGTAATCATACCCTTAGGGAATCTATTAATACTTACGACTGATTCTGCAAAATCAATATCATCAAAGTGTTAACATACATATTCATGAAATGTAACTATCACACCCACTCTCATTTTTGCGACGGTAAAGAAAATATGCGGTTTTTTGTTGAAAAAGCAGTAGAACTTCAATTTGACCATCTTGGGTTCTCTTCCCATGCCCCCATTTCCCAACAATATGATTTTACATTAACTGAAGATGATATTCCTGCCTATTTAGCTGAAATTGAGCATTACCAAAAAAAATATCCGCAATTAAAAATCTTCAAAGGCTTGGAATGTGATTTTATTCCCGATATGACTAAAGATTTCTCCTATTATAAAGAAAATTATAATTTGGATTATATTATTGGTGGCGTACATTTGGTTAAAGTTCCTAACAGCCAAGAGATTTGGTTCATCGATGGACCTAAAAGAGAAACATACGATCACGGGATCGCGCATTTTTTTAATAACAACATTAAAAAAGCAGTTACCTGTTTTTGGGAACAAACTTTTGAAATGATTGAAACTCAAGAGTTTGATATAATTGCGCATTTAGACAAAATTAAGATGCACAATCAGGATCGTTTTTTTAAAGAAGATGAAGACTGGTATCTTACATTAGCGGATCACGCAGTAGAATTAATTATTAAGAAGGATTTGATTGTGGAGATTAACTCACGCGGCATCTACCGTTTGCGTTGTAAAGACTTTTATCCGTCGGATTATATCTTGAAAAAATTAGGAAAAGTAAAAAATCGGATGGTGATCAGCAGCGATGCGCACAAGGCAGAGGAGTTGCCCCTTTATTACGAAGACGCTAAGAAAAAATTACAAAATTTTGGAATAGAATCACTTGCAGTTTTTGAGGAGAAAAAATGGCATTCAATTTATCTGTAAGAATATAATATATTTGTTTTTTTGCAGTTTAAATTATACTTTTGCAACAATTAATAGTCTTAAATGATGTTTTAAAAAAATTTGATATGAATACAAGAGTTTTCCTTCCCGTTTTAGCCCTTTTTGTTTTAGTCGTTTCCTGCAAAAGCGGCTCTTTTGCTTATTATGACGATATTTATGTAAAATCCACGGATTCACAGTATCGTGTTAAAAAAACACAACCAGCTACACCAGCTGTAGTAGAAAATAATTATTACTACACCGAACCTGAAAGCAATAATCAGTATTACGAAGATGAAGCATATTATACCGAGCAGGAGAGTTATACGGATCAATCAGGGAATACGTATATTACCAATAATTATTATTACGAGGATGATACTGATATTTACGATTATTATTATACGTCCAGAATTAAGCGTTTTCACACCAATTCTTATGTAGGATTCAATTACTATGATCCATTTTACACCAACTTATATTGGTACACCTACTCCCCAGCTTACTGGGGCGTAAGTATTTATTTAGGATACAACTGGTGGTGGCCCAATTACTATTATCGTCCCTGGTATTACGATTATGGTTGGTACAACCACGGCTTTCACTATGGCTGGGGCTGGGGATGCCACCATCCAGGATATTCCGGCGGCTACTGGAATGGATATTACGATGGCTACTATGCCGGATATTATGCCGGATATTACCATAACAATTATGACAAAAACACTTCTTATTATTATGGACACCGTAACAGCTTAGGTGGCGCATCTACTGGAAGGACAAGCAACCGCAATATTTTTGGAAATAAAGAAACCGATAACAATCGCCTTGTTTCCCGCACGAACACCCCTGAGAGTTTTAATCAACGGTATGACAACCTTACCAGCACAAGTATCTCCAGAGGCAATGCCGGTGCAAACTCCACAGGCAGAACTGAGACGCCAAACACTACACGTCCAACAGAAACGCAAAGACCTGCAACCGGCGCAAGCACACGTCCAACGGAAACGCAAAGACCTGCTGCCTCCGATGTAAGTACTCGTCCAACGGAAACGCAAAGACCCAATACGCCCGGCACGAGTACACGTCCAACGGAAACGCAAAGACCCAGTACGCCCGGCACGAGTACACGTCCAACGGAAACGCAAAGACCCAGTACGTCCGGCACGAGTACACGTCCAACGGAGACT
>WQSU01000153.1 GCA_009787675.1 Lentimicrobiaceae bacterium | reverse complement strand
GATGAAGTTTAAGAGGACGGTGAGGCAGAAAAAGAAGAAAACACCTCAAACTTTTTCTTACCCGAAAAATGAAGGATGTTGTATTTGCTATATTTTTGCTGCCAATTATAAACCAAAGCGTTTTTATGACATAAGAAATTGAATATAAATAACTAATAATAAAGCGTTGGCTTTGTTATTCTTGTCTTTGAAAACTACCAGTATTGAGACTACAAGAATAATAACTAGAAATGCCTGTGTTGGCGTGAAAAAGTTTATCTGTAGTCTCGGTATTGGTAGTACCTCAAAGTCAGATAAGAAACTTTCTCACGCTTTTTGTTATACTAAAACACAGAATATGATAAAAAACACCTCTTATTTTATTTGTAATTCTATCACAATCAATTTGTTGATTTTTTCCACGTATTTGTTGGATAAACCAACAATAAAACCAACATTGTAAGTGAAAGGATTTTACTTTTGTAACGATAAACGAGCGTATAAAACATGACCGCCATAACACCATTAAAAAGAGAGATAAATATTTTGATGATACTCCATTTCCTGTTTCAACAATGAAAGAAGTAAACAATTTGAAAGATATACACATGGGTCCTATCATAGAGCAGAAGTTTAAGGAAAGCGGTATGACGATTCAACAATTTGCCGATGCAATAAACTGTGACAGAACTACGGTATATGACATTTTCAAACGAAAAAGTATTGATTCGGAAAAATTGATAAGAATATCACAAGAGTTGAATTTTGATTTTGTATATGAAATTTATTACAAAAAGGAGTCATTAATAAAAGCCCCTGAACAAAAAAATATTACTATAGCCATTGATGAAGAAGAATGGCAAAAACTAAATTTGCATGATTATGCTATAAAAATCATCGTGAAGCGATGAACTAAAAAAATTTCATATTTCTAACTATTTGACAATATATTTGTTTATTATTTACACATATTTGTTGGGAAAACCCACATAAAAACTTGATTTAGTGTGTAGAAGGATTATATTTTTGCACCGTTGCAACAAGCGAATGCCTGAAACGCTTAATAATACAGGCAGACTAAACCGGCAAATTTTGTTTTTGAACCGTAACATGCCATTAAAAGAACAGCCGAGTTAAGGCACAACGCCCTAAATAGGGGAAACAAGGTGCTCCGTTAAAAAGCACAATTTGCAACTTGTATAGGTAGGGTAACTCATAGCCGATGTGCAAGTGGGTTTTAGTTAAAATGAGCAAATAAAAACTTATTATTAACGTTAAATTTAATAACCTTATGAAAAATCTTAAATTATCAAACAATGAAATGAAAAAAATATTGGGCGGTAAAGGCGGTGACCCTCGACCCCCTTTGTCAATTTGTAAAACACAATGTTATGACTCTGAGGGCACCCTAGTGGGCAGCATAGAGGTTACTTGTAAAGGCTCCTGCTATTCTAAACCAAATGCCGTGGGTTGTGATGAAAAAGGACCCATTGAGTGGTTTATATGTGCTACTGCATAGAGAATATTTTTCTTGGCATGGAATCTCTCCAAACTTAATGATGATCAAACATGAAGAGTGTAGTAGAATCTTCGCATTGTTTTTTAACAAAATTGGGCATAAAACATACCCGGCACTATTTATCAAAAACACTTCAATCCCATCCCTTTTATCCAAGTCTTGCCGCGGTAAGAGATCTGTTTACGCATTACCAAATAGAAAACGAAGCACTTAAAGTATCGTATGAGACATTGCTTACCTTACAAACTCCATTTATGGCACATCTTACTACAAATGGCGGCATTTTTGTTGTTGTGAAACAGGTTACAGAAAGTGAAGTGTGGTTCTACAAGGAAGAGAATCAATTAAAGTCTATTACTAAAGAGGATTTTATAAAAATTTGGGATCAAGTAGTTTTTTTGGCGAACCCCTGTGCCCTGAGTAGCGAGCCTCATTATGAAACACATCAAAGAAAGGAACGAATAGAAAATGTCAGAATTCCTGTACTGATAGGAGTGTTGATCTTTTCGTTTCTTTCTTTCGTTTTTCTAAAACCGTCAATAGCAAGCCTTATGCCCCTGTTTTTTGCAAAAACTACAGGTTTGTTTTTTGCAATCCTTTTAGTAAAACAGGAGCTCGGCTTTAGCAGCCCTATTGCAGACAAACTGTGCACCTTAAGCAAAAGTGCAGGTTGTAATGAGGTGCTTCATTCTAAAGCCTCAAAACTGTTTGGAAATATTTTTCTATCCGATGTGGGACTCATTTGGTTTATTGCCACCTCCCTCTATCTGATTTTTAGTTCTATTAGCGCTGCACTGCCTGCTTTAATTCTGTTGGGCTGGTGTGCCGCGGGCTCCGTACCTATGATTTTGTTTTCTATTGGATATCAGCTTTTTGTGATTAAGAAATATTGTCCTTTATGTTTGGGCGTTATGTTCATGCTTGTCTGTGAAGCGCTTCTGTTGCCTCTATTTTATGGCTTTCGTTTTCAACGTCCACCAATTGAGGAAATTTGGCTGCTTTTTACTCTGCTGGGGCTAAGCAGCATAATATGGTTTGCGTGGAAACAACTGACCCTGCAGAACAACAAACTGAAATATACCGAAACCGCTTACCTGCATTTAAAAAGCAACCCACACGTCATTGAAACCCAATTATTGGAAAGCGATGAAATAGAGCTTGCCCTATTGCCGCAGCCCATTCATCTTACAAATAGTCAATCGAACCTAATGCTCACCGAGATTATTAACTTATATTGCCAGCCCTGCAAGGTGAGTTTTGAAAAAATAAAATATCTGCTAAATCTCCCCTCTGAAGAGGGTATAGATGTACAATTGCTTCTTTTAAGCAATACCGATCACCCTGAGCATCAAATGACTCAAACGGCATTGCATTTTGTGGCTTTTGCAGAGCAACAGCCTGCTGACCTGATAAAAGAAGCGCTGTTCGACTGGTTCAACCTGTTAGATTACCGCTTATGGAGCAAAAAATATCCTGCCACCATTGCGCCTCACCACCTCACCCAACTTAAAAGCCATGCTTGCTGGTTTCGTGAAAATAGATTGGAGGGTACGCCGGTGGCTTTTTTAAACAAAAAAAAAATACCCTATACCGTTGATTTGAATGACCTTCAATATTTCTTATAAGCCTTTTTATCTTTAGGTATATATTCTAAAAAAACTATTTTTGCAAATCTTAAACCCAAATATTATTGATATACTTAAAATCTGTAATTATGAAAAAAATCTTTTATTTATTAACTTTTACAGTGTTTTTTTTAGCACTGATGATTTCTTGTACGGATGACAAAACCACAGGCATAGAGCTTGATAGAGACTCTGTGTTGCTTCACTTTGAAAAAAGTGTTACCCTAACGGCAAACCTGCTTCCGCTGGGTGCAACCGGAAAAATAAAGTGGAATATAGACAATAGCAATGTAGCTACTTTAGAGTACGAAAGTGATAGAGGGGTATTGTCAAGATGTGTAGTTACCGCAAAAGCTGTGGGTACAGCAACTGTTACTGCGACTACTAAAGATGGTAAACACTCGGCTACATGTAGCATTCGCGTCATTAATATAGAACCGGAGCTCATATTTGTGGAGGGCGGAACTTTTACGATGGGGTGCACCGATGATGAATGTGATGATACTGAGAAAGAACTTCCCGCTCATGAAGTTACCTTAAGCAGTTTTTATATAGCCAAATATACTGTAACTCAAGAAGTGTGGCGGGCTGTAATGGGAGAGAACCCCAGCTATTTTAAAGGCGATTTGCTACCGGTGGAAACTGTAAGCTGGTATGATGCCCAAGATTTTATTGGCAAATTGAATACCATTACCGGTAATAAATACCGTTTACCTACCGAGGCAGAGTGGGAATATGCGGCGAGAGGAGGGAACCAAAGCAAAGGATTCAAGTATAGCGGCAGCAATGATATAGATGTGGTAGCATGGTACAAAGAAAATAACAATGGTACAACGCATCCTGTAGGCACAAAGGCACCCAATGAACTTGGAATTTACGACATGAGCGGAAATATCTCGGAATGGTGTAGTGACTGGTATGGCACTTATACCGCTGAATCACAAATCAATCCTGTAGGACCTTCAACAGGTACTTTTAAAATTCGTAGAGGTGGCAATTGGCAAAATCCCAATCTAATTACTTTTCGTATCTCATCTCGGGGAGGTACTACAATACACTCTCGTTTTAATTCATTTGGTTTTCGTCTTGTTTTGCTATAAAAAACAATTTTCTGTATTGTAAAAAAATCTTTTATGTATTAACCTTTACTGCGTTTCTTTTGGCACTGATAATTTTCAGTAAAGATGACAAAATCACAGGTTGATAGAAATGCCATACTGCTTCGCATTGATGAATATATTGTTTCCCTTTTTCCACCAACACGACGCCATGGATTGCGGCGCCACCTGCCTCCGCATGGTTGCCAAATATTACGGGAAAAACTACTCTTTAGAAACGCTTCGGGAAAAAACCTACATCACCCGCGAAGGTGTTAGTTTGCTGGGCATTAGCGAAGCTGCCGAAAAAATAGGATTCCGCACACTGGGCGTACATATTACTTTTGAAAAACTGTTGGAAGCGCCATTGCCGTGTATTGTGCATTGGAAACAGAATCATTTTGTGGTGGTTTACGATATTCGGTTGAAGGGAAAACGCAGAAAGGAGAAAGCAGAAAGCAGAAAGGAGGGCGAAAACACCTCTCATTCCTCACCTCTCACCTCTAAAAAAGGAACTGTGAGGGTGGCAGATCCCGGGCATGGGCTCATTGATTTTACGATTGAGGAGTTTTGTAATAGTTGGATTAGCAACAAAAAAGATGGTGAAAATGAAGGAATTGCACTGCTTTTTGAATTGACTCCAGATTTTTATTCTATTGAGGATGAGAAACATGATAAAACAAAGTTTAAGTTTATTTTACAATACCTTCGCCCGTACAAAAAACTTATTGTGCAACTCTTTTTGGGGATGCTGGTGGGAACGGGATTGCAACTCATTTTCCCATTCTTAACCCAAAGTCTTGTGGATTATGGAATTGGTAACAGCAACCTCAGTTTTGTCGTGCTTATTTTGATAGCGCAACTTACCCTTTATACGGCTCAAACCGCTGTAGAGTTCATCCGCTCATGGATTCTGCTACATATTACTACCCGAATCAATATCTCCATCATCTCCGATTTTCTTTTTAAATTGATGAAACTGCCGCTCGGATTCTTTGACACCAAGATGATTGGAGATATTATGCAACGCATTGGAGACCATCATCGCATTCAAAGCTTTCTTACCACCTCTACTTTAAATACTTTGTTTTCTTTAGTCAGTTTTGTTGTTTTTACCTGTGTTTTGGCATTTTACAACTTAAAACTATTAGCCGTATTTCTTGTCGCCAGCGTTCTTTATGTCCTTTGGGTGCTCATCTTCTTAAAACGCCGCAGAGAATTGGATTTTAAACGTTTTGCCCAAGCCTCCTCAGAACAAAGCAATTTGTATCAGCTCATTACAGGCATGCAGGAGATAAAACTCAACAACTGCGAAAAACAGAAGCGTTGGGAGTGGGAAAACATTCAAGCAAAACTATTTAAAATAAGTATAAAAGGTTTGGCGCTTTCGCAATATCAGCAAACCGGCGCTTTCTTTATTAATGAAACCAAAAATATCCTCATCTCATTTTTCTCTGCCTATTCCGTCATCAAAGGCGATATGACTTTGGGAATGATGATGGCGGTGCAATATATCATGGGGCAGTTGAATAGTCCTATCAGTCAATTTATTGCTTTTATTCAATCGGCACAGGATGCTAAAATCAGTTTGGAACGTTTGGGCGAAATTCACAACAGGGAAGATGAAGAAAAAGATGAAGGCGCCAAAATTACCATCTTTCCGGAAGACAGAAGTGTTTATATCAACAACTTATCGTTCAGATACAACCCTTTATCACCGGAAGTATTGCAAAACATCAATTTAACAATACATGAAGGAAAAATCACCGCTATTGTGGGCATGAGCGGCAGTGGTAAAACCACGCTGGTAAAACTGTTGCTGGGCTTTTACCCTGCTACTAAGGGTGAGATTAAAATTGGAGATGTGGCTTTGGCAAACATCAGTCACAAAATGTGGCGCGACAAGTGCGGCGCCGTGATGCAAGACGGTTTTATTTTTTCAGACACCATTGCCAAAAACATCGCCGTTGGCGTTGAAAATATTGACAAGCAGCAACTGTTTCATGCCACAAAGGTGGCTAATATTCAAGATTTATTGGAGGAATTGCCATTGTCATACAATACAAAAATAGGACAGGAGGGGACGGGCATCAGTCAAGGGCAGCGCCAGCGTATCCTCATCGCCCGCGCCGTTTATAAAAATCCGGAGTTTATCTTCTTCGATGAGGCTACCAATGCATTGGATGCCAACAACGAAAAGGTAATTATGGAGAACCTGAATGCGTTCTTTCAGGGCAAAACGGTGGTAG
>WQSU01000152.1 GCA_009787675.1 Lentimicrobiaceae bacterium | reverse complement strand
TGAAGGCAAAGCCCATTCTCGTTCTATTGTTACCGGTTTTCGCAGCAACAATCAAGTAGAAGTTGTAACTGGCTTGCAAGCTGGAGACACGATTATGGTAACGGGGTTGATGCAGGTGCGCGAAGGGGCGAGTGTGAAAGATGAGATGATGAGATGATGAGAGGATGAGATTTTAAATTTTAATATTTTGTACGGAGTATGTTGCCAAATAAAGAAAGTATTAGTGTTGAGTTTAAAACTTCATTTAATGAAGATGTAATAGAAACGCTTGTAGCATTCTCTAATGCAAAAGGAGGAACGGTTTTTGTGGGGGTATCTGATACGGGAAAGGTACAGGGGCTCACTGTGGGTAAGGAAACCGTTCAAAATTGGATCAATGAAATAAGAAATAAAACAAATCCCCAACTACTTCCTGATGCAGAAGAACTTATTGTTGAGAATAAGACGATTATTTCATTCTTTGTTCAAGAATACCCTATAAAACCGGTTGCTACAAGAGGAAAATATTTTAAACGGACAGGTAATTCAAATCACTTGCTTTCGGCAACAGAAGTGGCAAATATGCATTTACAAACAGTTAATTCAAGTTGGGATTATTACCCACGTCCCCATAAAACTATTAATGATATTTCGTTTGAAAAAGTTGAAAAAGTAATGAATATCATTAAACGAAGAGATGAAAATTTTCAATTTGAAAATACTCATGAATTTCTTGCAAAGAATGAATTACTATTGGAAAATGATAAAATTTCAAATGGCTGTTTTTTAATGTTTTCGAAAGACGAAAATCTTTATACAACGATTCAAATGGGACATTTTGCTTCAGAAATTGTTATCAAGGACGATGTTGTAAATTCAGATGACATTCTAACTCAAATAGAGGAAGTTATGCAATTTATTAAAAAACATATCAACAAAGAATTGATCATCACAGACACGCAAGTTGAAAACATTCAACGTTGGCAATATCCGCTTGATGCTTTGCGTGAAATAGTGCTAAATATGATTATTCATCGTGACTATACCGCATCTTCAAATTCGATAATAAAAATTTTTCCGGATCATATTTTATTCTTTAATCCAGGTGCTTTGCCCGATTCAATTACTATTGAACAGTTGAAAGCCAATCAATATATTTCAGCTCCACGAAACAGACAAATAGCGAAAATGGCAAAGGAAACAGGGTTGATTGAACGCTATGGAACAGGCATTAGAAGAATGAGAAGTATGTTTATTGATTATGGATTGGAAGAACCTAAATATGAAATGATTTCAGGCGGTTTGGCTGTGACCGCTTTTGGATTGAAATTTGAAATAGAAAGTAGTGACCTCGTAAATATGAAGAAGGAAAATCAACTAATAAATAAAGAAAAAGGGACAGAAAAAGGGACAGAAAAAGGGACAGAAAAAGGGACAGAAAAAGGGACAGAAAAAATAACAAAAAACCAACAGCTTATAATAGAAAATATGTTACAAGAGCCATCTATAACCATAGAGGAATTAACTCTGATAGTGGGTATTACTGCGAGTAAAATAAAAGAAAATATATCCAAATTAAAAGCTAAAGGTTTAATTGAGCGCGTAGGTGCTGATAGAGGCGGATATTGGTGTGTTCAAAATAAATAAGAACAATTAATTAACCAAAAAAAGGTAAAATATGAGTTTAAAATCACGTTTAATTATTCTGAATTTTCTGGAGTTTTTTGTTTGGGGGGCTTGGATGATGACCCTTGCAGCGTATGGATTTAAAGAACGAAGTTGGGATGGCGCCCAGTTTGGTTTGGTGTTCTCCACTATGGGCTTTGCTTCTTTAATTATGCCTACATTGTTCGGGATTATTGCCGACAAATGGAAAGCCAACTATGTTTTTGCCCTTTTACATCTGTTTTTTGGAATCACCATGTGCTTTTTGCCGTTGATTGATGCGCCCACGCATTTCTTCTGGATTTTATTGATTGCCATGTGTTTCTATATGCCCACAATAGGCTTGAATAACGCCATTGGCTTTGAAACATTGAAGAAAGTGGGAAAGGATCCGGTCATCCATTTTCCACCTATTAGAGTTTGGGGAACAGTGGGCTTTATTGTTGCCATGTGGATAACAAACTGCTTCACAAAAGATTGGGGCTTTGGATATAGCATCAAAGTGTCGTTTATCATTTCGGCAGTGGGCGCCATGTGCTTGGCGCTTTTTGCATTTTTTGCATTACCCAATATCACCAAAGAAAAGGTGGAACATAGCGAGAAAATGTCGTGGATAGACCGCTTGGGTTTACGCGCTTTTGTGCTGTTTAAACAGAAAAAGATGGCTATCTTTTTTATATTTAGCTTGTTGCTTGGGGGAGCGTTGCAATTGACTAACGCTTATGGCGATGCTTTTTTACAGGATTTTCATGTTTTCCCGAAAGGGTCTATTGTATTTGAATTTTCCACTATCATTCTTTCCATTTCACAAATTTCGGAAACTTTGTTTATTCTTGCTATTCCGTTCTTTATGAAACGGTTTGGAATTAAAAAAGTGATGCTGATGAGTATGATTGCGTGGGCGCTCCGCTTCGGACTGTTTGGTTTGGCAGGCAATACCGCGCTGGGCTTCGGATTGATTGTAGCTTCCTGTATTGTGTATGGTATGGCTTTCGATTTTTTCAATATTTCAGGCGCGCTGTTTGTGCAACAAAACACAAACTCAAAGATACAGTCCTCTGCACAGGGCGTTTTCATGTTGATGACCAACGGAATAGGCGCCGTGTTGGGCAACCTCATTGCCGGACAGGTGATTGCTAAATATTTTACCAACCCAGCCACCCACGCCATAACATGGAATTTGCCGGCAGTTGCCAACGTTTGGTTTACCTTTGCGGCTTACGCACTGATAGTTGCACTACTGTTTGCTGTAATTTTCAGGTATAAACATGAACCGGAGAGGTTTGAGGGAATGGGGCGCTAAGAGGAATGCAATAAAATACTCTTATAATTATTGATTTCTTTGGCAACATAATCAATATACAAACTGATTTCTTCCAAAGATTTAAACAGTTTATTGGTAAATGCTCTTTTTAATCTTGCCCACACTTTTTTAGCCAGATTTAATTCAGGGAGTAAGGTGGAAGAAAGACTATAATGCTCCCCAATTTTCGGGTCAACTCCTTAAGGTGTAATTTCAATGCAAACAATGAGATTTAAGTTCCAATCAGGAAAACAACATCACATTATAACTTTCAGTTATTTTTTACAAATCCCCCTTCAATGCCTCAAACGCTTCTGCAATCATGTTTGCAGAATATCTCAAATCTTCTTCCGTATGCCTGTAGCATACATAACCGTGGTGGAACGGCTGCAAGAACACTTTGCGGCGAATGAGTTCGGTATAAAAGGCAGGGCGCAACTTCTTGTAAAGCCCATCTTTATCTTTATTAAATGTGATGAACGGCATCAAGGGCGCTCCCGAAAACTCTACATCAAAACCGCATTTTGCAACCACATCTTCTACTAATTTTGCAAAGAACTCACCTTTTTTACGAACCACATCTAACACATTGTCTCTTTGAAGAATTTCAATCGTTTTTAAGCAAGCAACCTGCTCAAGGCTGTTGGGGAAAAATGTGGAAGAGAGGAACACCTTGTCTGCCAAAACTTTCATAAACTCTTTTTTACCAACCACAGTGCCAATAGGATAACCATTCCCCATGGCTTTCCCGAAAACAGAAATATCGGGTGTAACGCCAAACTCTTTTTGTGCGCCACCCATATTAAAGCGGAAGCCGCTTCTAATCTCGTCAAATATTAGGGCTGTGCCATATTTGTCGGCAAGTGCCCTGACGCCTTCTAAAAATCCGGGTTTAGGCATTTGCACTTTTTCGGCAAGGGGGTGTCCCACCGGTGTAACGATAATGGCAGCCATGTCATCGCCATGCGTTTTCATAATCTCTTCAAGTTCATCAAGATCGTTATAATGAAACTCATACACATCTTCGTAAAGTTTTTGGGGAATTCCGCCTTTCACCTCTACGCACCAGTCGTGCCAGCCGTGATAGCCGCAGCGCACTACTTTTGTTCTTTCGGTAGCCGCGCGCGCCACCCTGATTGCGGTGCTGGTAGCATCTGAACCTGTTTTCACAAAAACCACCATTTCGGCTGAAGGAATCAACTCTATCAGTTTCTCTGCCAGTTTGTTTTGCACAGGTTGTGTTAAAGAAAAACAAAAACCTTTATTTCTCATCTGTTCAATCACAGCATTATCAATCTCTTCTTCGCGGTGCCCAATGATGATGGGTCCGTAGGCGCACAAATAGTCGATATATTCGTTGCCGTCAACGTCAGTAACTCTGCCACCTTTGGCGCTTTCAAAGTAAATAGGGTATTCTCCCGGCACAAAATTGTAGGGTCTTCTAATCCCCGCAACAGCACCCGGAATCACGTTTAATGCATTGGCATACATTTTTTCGGATAGGTCTAAGTTTAATTTTTTTGACATAATAATTTGGTATTTTAAAGATGGTTCTTATTTCTATAAAGTTGGCAAAAATAGAATTTCTTTTATAATGTATTCTCTTCAAGAAAAAAATGGGTTGGAATGAAAAACATAAAAAAAAAATTGCATTTTGGCGTCGATAAAATTGTTGAACAAATATATTTTATAAAGTACTGTTGTAAGGATAGCAACGAAGTAAATACCGATAGGTCTGAAATATAATTATATTTTGTATTACAAATTGAAGCAAAATTTTAATGCGTTTGTCCTGATTGGTGGTAAATACGGTTTAAATTTTTTTTATATTTTCGCGCAGATTATTATAGAGAAAAATAATCTTAATCTATTTATTTTAATATCAAACGTATATGAAAAAAATTTTTACCCTTTCCTCATTATTTTTAGGATTAGCGCTTTGCTTTTCTGCATGTAAATCAAAACCAACTGAAATGATTGAAAAAAGTGAACTGCAACTCAAAGTAGAAGAGTTTGCATTTGTTGACCTTAATGCGCCCGAACTGATTGCGCAACTATCTGAAAAAGAAAAACAAATGATCCCAATTTTTATCCAAATTGCTGAAATTATGGATCAACTGTTTTGGAAACAAACCTTTGGCGATAAAACCATTTTAGACACCATTACGGATATCTATATGGCAGATTTTGCAATGATTAACTACGGTCCGTGGGAAAGATTAAAAGAAAACCAACCTTTTGTGCCGGGCTATGGTGCAAAACCTGATGGTTGTCAATATTATCCCCAAGATATTACATTAGATGAATTTAATGCGTTCAAAGATCCTAATAAAGGGAGCTTATATACGGTGCTTCGCCGCAATGAAGATGGCAGTTTGAAAACTGTTTGGTATAAAGATGAATACAAAGAAGAATTGGATATAGTATGCCAACTTTTAGATCAAGCCATTGAACTTGCAGAAGATAATGGATTAAGAAACTATTTGATTGAACGCAAAAAAGCGTTTCAAACCGATGACTATTTTACCAGCGATATGGCTTGGATGGATATGAAAGAGAGTAAGTTGGATTTTGTGGTTGGACCTATTGAAAACTACGACGACAAGTTGCAGGAAGCAAAAGCCTCTTACGAAGCGTTTGTGTTAGTGAAAGATGAAGCCCGCAGTAATGACTTGGCAAAATTTGTCAGTATGCTTCCCGCATTGCAAAAACAACTTCCCTGCGAACCCAAATACAAAACATTCGTTCCCGGAACATCTTCCGATTTAAATGTTTATAACGCAATTTATTATGGAGGTGATTGTAATTCAGGAAGTAAAACAATTGCAATTAACTTGCCCAACGACGACCGCGTTGCTGCCACAAAAGGAACGCGCCGCCTGCAATTGCGCAATAGCATGAAAGCCAAATTCGACAAAATCTTAATGCCTATCGGTGAGTTGATGATTACTCCTGAACAACAGGCTAATTTGAACTTCGACGCATTCTTCTGGAATGTAACATTTCATGAAGTGGCGCACGGCATAGGTATTAAGAATACCATCAACGGAAAAGGGAGCGTGGACAAAGCCTTAGCTACTGAAAAAACATCTTGGGAAGAAGCCAAAGCAGATATTCTTGGACTTTTTTTGGTAATGAAACTGATTGATATGGGAGAAATTACAAACATTACGAAAGAAGATGCCATGGTTACCTATATTGCCGGCATTTTACGTTCGGTACGTTTTGGCGCAGCCAGCTCTCACGGAAAAGCCAATATGATGTGTTTCAACTTCTTTGAAAAAGCAGGCGCATTTGTGCGTGATGCGAACCAGCAATATGTGATTGATTTCGACAAAGCTTTCCAAGCTATGAACAATTGGGCTGAGTTGATTATCGTAACGCAAGGCAATGGCGATTTGGATTTTGCAGTGCAGTATCGTAGCGAAAATGGCGGCATTTCAGAAACATTACAAGCTGATTTAGACAAAATAAACAACGCAGGCATTCCTCGTGATATTAGATTTAATCAAGGACTTAAGGTGTTGGGATTAGAATAGCCTTGCTGTGTCTTCTCCTGTTGTTATTTCACTTCC
>WQSU01000151.1 GCA_009787675.1 Lentimicrobiaceae bacterium | reverse complement strand
TGGCTAAAGCAAAATTTTCTTTCGTTTTTTCTGATTCTTAATCCTAACATTGGTTTACATTCCTTTCTTTTTTTTGTAAACCTATTTTAGGACGAGACAGTTGTCTAACTGCACTCACTTCACAACCAAAACCCCATGCCAAATATGGCTAACGCCATATTTGGCTTTGCCCACCCACCGCCCTTTTGGAAAAAGTAATTCGTAATCGAAAAACTTTTTTTATAAGGTCAGCAGTCTTTATAAACAAATTGTATTTTTGCACCTTATTTTTTGGGTATGAAAAAAAATATTGAACAAAACGGCAAGCAGTATAATTATTTGATTGAACAAATTGGAGATTTGTTGCTTCACGGGCGCAGGCAAGCTGCTTACGCTGTAAATCATGTTTTAGTCCATACTTATTGGCAAATGGGAAAATATATTGTGGAGTATGAACAAGGCGGCTCGGAAAAATCTGAATATGGATCAAAATTATTAGATAGGCTTTCAAAAGACCTTACTATGCTGTATGGCAAAGGATTTGGGCGTTCTAATCTTGTGTATATTAGAAAATTATACATTTCTTATCAAATTGGTGGAACGGTGTCCCACCAATTGAGTATCAACCCAAGTGAAATTGGTGGGACAGTGTCCCACCAATTGGAAAGCAAGCCGATACTCTCTGAAAAACTACACTGGGGACATTACTATGAAATTCTGAAAGCTGATAACGAATTGGAAATCAAATTTTACACAAAACAGAGTGAAAAAGAAAACTGGAGTGTCCGCGAATTGAAACGTCAAATGAAAAGTATGCTCTTTCACCGTTTGGCATTAAGTAAAGACAAAGAAAGCGTTTTGGCGATTGCGGAGAAAGGAGCGGAAATTGAAAAGCCGGAAGATATTATTAAAGAACATTTTGTTTTTGAATTTTTAGGTATTCCGCAACAAGAAAGATATTTAGAAGGAGAATTGGAAGAAAAACTAATTCAGAATTTAGAAACTTTCTTACTTGAACTCGGCAAAGGTTTTGCATTTGTAAAGAGACAATATCGTGTTCCTATTGGAAACCGGAAGTTTTCAGTAGATTTAGTGTTGTACCATATCATTTTGAAATGTTATATTCTCATAGACTTGAAACGTGGTGAAGTGGAGCATGGCGATATTGGACAAATGAATTTTTATCTCAACTATTTCCGGAAAGAAGTGAACACAGAAACCGACAACGAACCTATTGGCATAGTGTTGGGCGCATACAAAGACCGTATTGTGGTTGAATATGCTATGGACAATATTAATAATCAGTTATTTGTAAGTAGATATCAACTACATCTTCCGCTAAAAGAAGATTTGGAAAAAGAATTGATAAGACTGCTTGAAAATAATGAAGAAAAAGAAAGGATTTGACCATATTGACAAAAAAAACGAAATATTGACGATTACGATTGAAAAGAATGAAAAGGAAATTGGCATGCACTGCCTGCAACAAGCATATTGGCAAGATGGCGGCACTACCCCCGCTTGAAAATGTGTGTGGAATTGAAAGTTTGTCGCCCGCTGGGAAGTACTCCGTTGCCGCCACCTCGCCAATATGCCGGACGTTAAGCGCCAGTTTTGTGGAAAGGGTGTCCGTAAATAGCAAGAAAAGTAATTTGAAAATTGAATGCTGAAACTTATAAATTGAATTTGAAATAATTATTGTAATTTTGCGCCAAAATTAGATCATTATGACTACAGAAGAAAAAGTAACATATTGGAAAAATTTCAGATGAAGATTTGAAAATAGCCGAAACGATGTTGAAAAATAAATATCGTTTATATACAGGTTTTATGTGTCACCAAGCCATTGAAAAGATTTTTAAAGCTTGTTACGAAAAGTTGAAAAATGAAACGCCACCCTATATACACGATTTACCACGATTGGCAAAACTGGCTGATTTTTATGATTTATTTATAGAAGAACAAAAATTGTTTTTAAATACGATAAATCCGCTCAATATTGAGGCACGTTATCCAGACTATAAAGAACGAATTGCCAAAACATTAACAGATGAGCGATGTAAAAGTATTTTTAATCAAACAAAAGATTTATTACAATGGATAAAAGAACAGATATTATTGAAAAAGTAAAAGACTATCAAACATTGGTAAAGAAAAGCGATTTTCCGATGTCCATTGAAGCTGTATATCTCTTTGGTTCACATGCTAAAGGTACCGCAAATCCCAACAGTGATATTGATGTAGCTTTGGTTGTAAATCATTTTGAAGGCGATTATTTTGATGTTATCCCGCCGATTTGGCTTTTAAGAGAAAGGATTGATTTTCGGATAGAACCGCATGTGATTGCTCGTGATACCGATTACGCAGGTTTTATTGATGAAATTCAACGAACAGGAATATTAGTTAAAGATAGTTAATGTTTATAAAATAAATATGTTATGTCGGAAGAAATTGATTTAAGTAAAAAATTATACGAATTAATATTAGAAGAACAGTGGTATAAATCTAAAACCAATGACAACTTTGAAAAGAAAATCAATATGCCAGGGATATTAGACGCCCTTTCGGTATTTGCTGAAGAAAATCGGCTAACTCACGAAATTCATAATTTTCTTCACTATAAAAATGATGAAGAATCTCTATTTTATAAAGACATGTGGAATGCAATATACCCTTCTACCCACATGAATCCACATTTAGAATATAATTATGAAGAATGGCAGAGAGAGACTGAAAGCCAATAGTAGCAACGATTACCGAGAAGTGGTAACAAGAAAACTAGCAGTTCAAAATCACGTTGCAAAAGCCAAAAATTTGTGCTTAACGTTGTGGCAAGACACTCGCGAAGCCGTAAGAGCGAGATTAAACAAAGAACCGACGGGAGCAATGGAATATAACTGCTCAACAAAAAAATGGCAAATAAAGGAAATTCCGGTGCCAAATCAGGAAATTCAAGCAGTTCAGGAAAATCCGGTAGTTCAAATCCGAATTATCCAAGCACAACAAAAAATCCGTCTGGCGGTGGTAGAGGTAATACTCCTAAAAAATGAGACTAAAACACCATTACCTAATGGGCGGTTTGGCGCAAGCGGGGCAGTGGCTCGCTTGAAAATACCGTTCATTTCAATTAAAATGTTCTGAAAAATCAAAATATTTTGATTTTTCAGAACATTTTAGTAATTTTGCAGTCGTAAATTATTTTAATTATGAAACGTAAAATAGTAAATTCATTAGTTGAGTGGAAAAATAGCGAAGAACGCAAACCTTTGATTTTGAATGGTGCGCGTCAAGTTGGAAAAACTTACATATTGGAAGAGTTTGGGAAAGAGCATTTTGAAAATGTAATTTACCTCAATATGGAAATTGAGGGCGATGTACGCAATTTTATTGAAAAAGAACTTTCTCCTCGCAAGATTATTCAATTTATTGAATCCACCAAACGACAGGAAATTATTTCCGAAAAAACCTTGATTTTCTTTGACGAAATTCAAGCAAGTGAAAGAACGTTGACCGCGTTGAAATATTTTTGCGAACAAACGCCCGAATATTACATTGCGGCAGCAGGTTCTTTGCTTGGAGTGGCTATAAATCGGGAAAAGTACTCATTTCCTGTAGGTAAAGTAAATGAATTTTATCTTTATCCGCTCGATTTTGAGGAGTTTCTTTGGGCGTTAGGTTATGATAAATTGACGGAAGAAATCAAAAATCACTATGTCAACAACGAGGCTATGCCCGAAGTGTTGCATAATGTCGCGTTGGAACTGTATCAGAAATATTTTATCATTGGCGGAATGCCTGCTGCTGTGAAAACGTTTATCAAAACGGACAGTTTTTTGAAAGTACAAGTTATCCAAAATGACATACTTAATGAATATATTGCAGATATGGCAAAATATGCCAACACTGCCACGAGCGTGAAAATTCGCGCCTGTTACGATTCTATACCGGCACAACTTGCCAAAGAAAATGCAAAATTTCAGTATAAAGTAGTGCAGCGAGGCGGTACGGCAACCATTTTTGGCGAGGCAATCGAATGGCTTAATTTAGCGAACATTACACTCAAATGTCAGCGTTTAGAACACGGAGTTATTCCCATAAATGCCTATATGGATTTAATAAATTTTAAATTGTATATGGGCGATATTGGTATTTTGACTTTGCGTTCCGAAATTCCGTTGCAAACTATTTTATCGCCCATCGAAACCGATAATACTTTTTTGGGGGCGATGACAGAAAATTATGTAGCACAGTGTTTTAGATCAAAAAACTATCGTTTGGCATATTGGCAAAGCGAAGGTAAGGCGGAAGTTGATTTCGTGTTGCAACTCGACGGAAAAGTAGTGCCTGTAGAAGTAAAAAAAGGCAGACGAAACCGAGCGAAAAGTTTAGGTGTTTTTATGGAAAAGTACAATTCCGAATACGCAATACGCATTTCCAAAAAGAATTTTGGATTTGAAAACAATATAAAATCAGTACCTTTGTATGCTGTTTTTTGTATTTGAGAAACTATTATTTGATTTTTATATTCGGAAAAATCAAAATATTCTGATTTTTTTGAACGTAATGATTAAGGAATATGCAAAAACACCTGCACCTAACGGGCGTAGCCGTTGCACAACCCCATATTTCGTCTATTTTTTTCAATAAACCAACATCAAAATAGGTTTTCTAACAAGGTACCATTTTTTTCAATTTCCATTAACCCAAAATAAGAGCAAATATAAAGCCTAAAGGCGTAAAAACAAGCCTTAAAAACAGAATTAAAAGAAGACAACGCATAGCTTTAACTTATTAACAGCCACAAAGATACAAAAATATTAATACAAAACATCTCCTTTTAAGAGAAATAGAGTTTTTTAGCTATTTTTGTCGGGTTCTGCAACAAACACGGGCAGTTTGGCGTAAGCGGGGGTGAACACCCGCAGACAGTTTTGTGCAAATTTGCAAGTGCATCGCCCACCCGAACGTTAGTGAGCCTCCGCCTTCATAAAGTCACTGGAACGTTAGGCGTCAGCGGGAGACAGCATAGTGGGGCACTGAAATAGAAAATTAAACGTTAACAAAGAAAGTAATTGATAAAACATACATTGAAGGAAAGAATGACAAAAATAACAATTATCAACGGAAGTCCGCGTAAAAACGGGGCAACAGGAAAAATTTTACAAGCATTCAGAAAACAATTAGAAGAAAAAGAGAATGTAGAAATTCACTACATAGATTTGGTGGATTATCAACTGCAAAACTGTGTAGGTTGCGAAATTTGTTACAAAACAGGGATATGTCACCTTAAAGACAAGGCAGAAGAAATCAATAAATTAGTTGCTCATTCGCAAGGTGTTATGATTGGCTCACCGAATTATGCGATTAACGTTTCTGCTTTTTTGAAAAATTATATTGACCGCGGACATATTGTATTCGAACAGGCATTGAAGGACAAATATATGTTTACGGTTGTAACATACGAGAATTATGGAGGAGCAACCGTGGTCAGAATGTTGAACAGTATGTTCCGACACGCAGGAGGGGCGATTACCGGAAAATTTTTGCTCAAACTCAATCATAATTCCAATCCGTTTGAACAAGATAAAATTCTGAAAGAAATAAATCGAAAAGCAGATCAATTTTATTACGCAATTACGCAACGCAAACATAAAAATTTATTTGACAGACTTATTAATTACTTTGCTTTACATATAGGAATTAAACCCTTTGTACTTCGTAACTCGTTGCGTTTTAAAGCAGTTGTGCAAAGGTGGAAAGAAATCAAAGTTATTTCGTAATAAATTAAAAAAGTTATGAAAATCAAAATATTATCTATCACGACAGACCGATTAAAGTAATACTGACAAATTGTAGAAAATGATTTCAGAAATATTTTTTTTTCAGATACAGGCAATTGTTTGGCGGTCGCACGAATGCTCAATGAAAAATCTATCAAAAAAAGCGAGATAATCCCCATTCCAAATGGAAAATTCATTACAAAAGCCGACAGCATAGGTTTCGTTTTTCCGGTTTACTGCCACAAGGTACCTAATATAGTTAAGCAGTTTATTTTACAAGTGGAATTTACTTCCACTTCACAACCACATATTTCGTCTATTTTTTCAATAGATCAACATCAAAATAGGTTTTCTAACAAAGTGCCATTTTTTTATTTTCAATTTCCATTAACCAAAAATAAGCACTGGCGGTTTCGCAAAATGGCGGCATTACCTCGCGTGGACAGATTTTGCTATTTTCGCACGCTGTTGGCTCGTAGGGAAGTGCGTGCAAGCCGCGACCACGCAAAGCTGCTGGGACGTTAGAAAGACATACGTATTTTAGATATTTATTTAGCAAAAAGGTAGAAAAGACAGATACAAAATACGAAATAAGATTATAAATTATTGTACTGTGGATAAATATTTTGAAAAGAGCTATAGAAAACTGAGAAAAACTCTATTTTTGCGCCAATTTATGAGTTAGGTGCAAGTGGGGTGACAGTGCAGCGGACAGAGAAATGGAAACGAAATACTGAAACTTTTTTTCGTAGCATCTCAAAAAAA
>WQSU01000150.1 GCA_009787675.1 Lentimicrobiaceae bacterium | reverse complement strand
ATTTTTTTCTATAGATCAACTTCAAAATAGGTTTTCTAACAATGTATTGTTTTCTTGTTCGCAATTTTCATTAACCCAAAATAAGAGCAAATAGAGTTTTTTATCTATTTTTGTCGGGTTGTGCAACAAGCACGCACGCTCCAGAAAAGTTGATGGGGCTTAACAGAAAGGTATAGGCAAGTCCAAACGGTCGCACAAAAACGAGATAGATTATTTGATTATTTAATATATTTTTGCCAGCATTAAAAAACACAAGAATATGGCAACAGCAACATTAGATAAACCGAAAAAAAAGATATTAGATTGGATAAATCCGCATTCAGAGAAAGTAACATTAGACGAATACCGTACTGAAATGCAAGCAGCTGAGAATTCAGGTTTCATTAGTTTTGAGGAACATAAAAAGAATATGAATCAATGGCTGACAGCGAAATTATAGATGAGAAAAATCCTGTATTTTCTATTGAAGTATCTTTAAGATATGAAAAGAATCTACAAGCGGCGCTTGATTACACCCTCCAAGAATGGGGTGCTGTTACGATGGTAAATCTTCATCTTCAAATAATTAAGGAAATAGATAGATTGGCTTTTTTCCCTTATTCTAATGCTCAGAACAGATTTTTAGACGATATCAGTTACAGAGAAATCATCTTTCAGAAATATCCTTTTGTTATCACTTATCGCATAAATAGAGACATTGTCAAAATAATAAATATCATTCACACAAGCCGAAACCCAATTAAACGAAAATCAATACGTTAATCGGATAGTGTTCCCTCATGGCAGCCACTTCATGCAACGAGGGTTTGGCGCAAGGGCGGCATTACCTCGCGTGGACAGATTTTGCTATTTTCGCACGCTGTTGGCTCGTAGGGAGGTGCGTGAAAGCCGCTACCACGCAAAGCTGCTGGGACGTTGGATGCAAGCCGGAAAAGTGCATTGAACAATGAAACAGAAAATTGAACATATAAAAAGAAATGACAGTAAAAACAGAAATGGAAAAAAGAAATAAGTGGACGAGAAAACTCATAATTCTTATTTTGACAATAAGTTGCTGCAATAACGGCGTTTTTGCTCAACAGGATTTTTTGTCACAACAAAAACAATACGCTCGTGTGAAAACAGCAGTCGCTGAAAAAGAACAGAGTATTGCAGAGAATTTGCGCAAAAATGAACTTTCTATCGACAATGTACATGTTTTGATTGTGGCGTATAAGGCTGAAAAACAGTTAGAAATTTATGCGAAAAAGAAAACCGAGACAACTTACAAATTGATTGCAGTTTATGATATTTGTGCGTCTTCAGGTGAATTAGGTCCAAAGCGGAGGCAAGGCGACAGACAAGTGCCAGAAGGTTTTTATAAAATTGACCGTTTTAATCCTGCCAGTAGTTTTTATTTGTCGTTGGGTATCAATTATCCCAATCAATCGGACAGGAAAAAGAGTAATGCCTCGAATTTGGGAGGTGATATTTTCATTCACGGCTCGTGTGTAACTATTGGTTGTCTGCCGATGACTGATGATAAAATAAAGGAAATTTACTTTTATGCTATTCTCGCACGCAACAATGGACAGAATAATATTCCTGTTTACATTTTCCCTTTCCGTATGACAGACAACAATTTTCAAATCTATAAAAAACAGTATTCCCAAAATCAAGAACATATAGATTTTTGGACGAATTTGAAAAGCGGATATGACAAGTTTATTATAGAAAAAAAATCCTTAAACGAGACTGTTGATAAGGCAGGGAATTATCAATTTTAAAAAAATCAATACAAAACATCTCATTTTAAGAGAAATAGAGTTTTTTAGCTATTTTTGCCGGGTTGTGCAACAAACACGAGCGGTTTGGCAAGATGGCGGCAGTACCTCGCAGAAACGGCAGTGCAAATTTGGAAGTTTATCACTCGTCCGAACGGCAGTGGAACCCCCGCCTGCGTGAAGCCGCAGGGACGTAATAGGCAATGCGGGGGCGACAGTGCAGCAGACAGCAGGAAATGAATTAGAAAATTGAACGTTAAATGAATTATAAATAATCCGACAAGGACATTAAAAGTAATAATATGAATAAAACAGTAGTAGTGTACAATTCAAAATATGGATATACAAAACAGTACGCACAGTGGTTAGCAGAAGAGTTGAATGCTGACATGTTTAATGGGAAGGAATTGAAAAAAAATATGTTAAATGATTATTCTACCGTTCTGTTCGGAAGCAGTTTGTATGCAGGGACAAACAAGGCAGCCCGTTGATTAGTCAAACATTTTGAACAAATAAGAGATAAAGAAGTGGTTTTGTTCACTTGTGGAATGGCTGATGTGAGTGACGAATTGAATATTACAGAGATAAATAAAGAATTGGACAAAGTTATCACACCCGAAATCAGAGAGAAAATCAATATTTTTCACGTTAGAGGGGGAATTGATTATGACAGCCTAACTTTTTTACATAAAATACTAATGAGAGTGCCACGCTCGCGAGTATTGAGAAAGCCTGAGAATGAACGAACTGATGAAGAAAGAGGGTTTTTGGAAACTTATGGGCAGAAAGTTGATTTTACGGACAAAAAAATGTTAGAACCTATTATTCAATACTGTAATAATAACTCAAAATAAATTGAAGCCAAAGAATAGCAACGGACAAAAAAAACTCTGTTTCCTGATTATAAATTACAACCCCACTCTTACTCCTACAAACACCGTTCTTGGCAATGCTGTGCCGTAAAAATACCCTGCATCTCTAAATTCTCCCTTGTCAAAGTCCTTTTGGTAACTGTTAAAAATATTTTTCATTCCTGCATTCAATTGCAAGGTAATATTCTCTTTGAGTTTGAAATTATATGCAATTTTAAAACCCATATCAAAAAATGCAGGCGTTTTAACTTCGGTGTCCTTTGGAATATATCCTGCAAAATGTTGCACCAGCATACTGCCCGTATAAACTCCCGACAAGGAAATATCCAACGGTTTTATCGGCGAATAAATGGCGGTTATATAGCCGTAATTAGAGGGCGCACGAAACATTTTGCGCTGCGGAGCAACCGACTCGCTCCACTGTTCCGCCTGCTTGTATAAACTCGACTGCACAGTAAATCCCATATTAATTTGCATTTCTTTCAATGGAATAATGTTTGCTTCCAAATTCAGTCCTGCAACTACCGCTCCCGCACCGTTTCTACGTTCCAAAAGCAGGTTGCCGTCAGCATCTTTGCCTGTTTCTTCCAACAAAAACACATTGCGCAAATCGGTATAAAAACCCTCTGCCAAAAACAAAAACGCTGTTTTTTTCCACGATTTATTAAATTCTACTGAAAAATTTACGCTGTGCGATTTCTCCGGTTTGAGGTCTTTGGAAAGCGTAATTACTGCGCCGCCTCCACCTACTGCGGTAATATGCAAATCCTCATCATACGCCTGAGGACCTCGGTAACCGCTTGCATAACTTGCACGTAAGTTCAGCCACGAAATTGGGGCGTAACGCGCACTGACACGCGGACTGACAACAGGTTGCGCTATCAATGTATGCTTGTCCATTCTGCCGCCAATCAACAAAGTAAATTGCTTATTACTCCATTCATTTTGTGCAAAAACTGAATAAATACCTACTTTTTGGTCTATCGTTCTGTTATATCCAAGCATTTCATCTTTTAATTTATTATAAGAATATTCTATTCCGGATATAAAAGTTGCGGGCATAAACAAAAATTTCTTCATTCTAAGCGTATATTGAGAACCGGCAACGACCGAAAAATCTTTTGTATTTCCATAAGCGTTAGGGTCTTGTCCTGCACCGTAATAACTTTCCCGTCCGATATGCTGCAATGAAGAATAAACTTGCAAAGCGTGTTTTGCCTCTTTAAAGAAAATATTGTATTTCAGTCCGCCCGAATGTATTGAATGTTCGGTCTGTTCGGCAATATCTGCTTCGTGAGGCGGACGATTAAGATTATTTCCTCCTCTACGAAATTCATCAATTGTATGATATTCAAGAGTTAATTTGCTGTTGCTTGTTGTTCTGTAAAAGCCCTTAAAACCTATACTTTTAAGATTAGTTTTACCTATTTCGGAAAAACCATCTTTGTCATAATCAAAAGGCGACCTTTGACGTGCAGAGGCAAAAAGAGTAACGCCCGCTCTGCTGTTGTTGGAAACGACAGTGGCATTCAAATTAGTTGAAATATCAGGCGTTTTACCGTAAATCAGATTTGATGTATTGCTCAAAGAAAGCGAATTTTTCTTTGGTTCTTTGGTGATAATATTGACCGTTCCGCCGACCGCACTCGCACCAAACAGCGCAGAGCCGCCGCCCCTTACAACCTCCACTCTTTCAACCATATTTACAGGGATATGTTCCAGTCCATAAACACCTGCCAAAGCACTGCTAATAGCACGGCTGTCTATTAAAACCTGCGTGTATGGACCTTCCAGACCGTTAATTCTCAACTGTGGAAAACCGCAATTCTGACAATTTTGTTCTACCCTAAGTCCGGGTTGAAAATTAAGTCCATCGGCTAAACATAGCGAACTTGTATTTTCAAATGTTGCGGGAGTAACCACATTTACAAGCGTTACTGCCTCTTTTCTGTTAATTTCGTCCTTATTTGCAGAAATAACAACCTGTTCAAGCAAAAGTGATTTTTCTTCCAAAACAAAATTGACCTCAATAGTTTTTCCTTTTTCGGTATTGATTTCAATTTCCTGCGATTCATATCCAGCGCAGAAGGCAGTGATTGTGAATGTTCCTGCGGGAACGTTATTCAAACTGTAATGTCCTGTTGCATCAGAAACAGTACCAATGGCAGTTCCTTTTATGCCGATGGTTACATAATAGATATGTTCCTGTGTTTTCTTGTCAAGCACGTGTCCTACAATATTTGCATCGGTAGTTTTTTGTGCATAAACATTGGTTATACATAAAGCAAATAAAATTGCCATTGAGATTCTTTTAATTTTGTACATTTTAACAAAAGTTTAATTATTAATATTTAAAGCGCAAAAGTAACAGGTAAACATAGATTGAGAAATCCCCTGTTTTAATGATTTTTTGAGATGTTATCCCTATTAATTGGGATATTACAACAAATCATCTTGTGAAACCAAATTATTAAAAAAAGCATACAACGTTAATCCTGAAACAGTTTTAATCCCTGTTTTTCGGATAATGTTTTTGCGGTGCGAAATGACGGTATGTGTGGAGATATGCAGTTTATCGGCTATTTCTTTGTTTGCCAAACCTTGCGACAAAGCAATAAGTATCTCTTTTTCGCGGTCGGAAAGTTCAACGTTATCTGCGGCTTTATCATTTTTGGGCTGCGCAGTTTCAATGATTTTGAGGATTTTTTTTGGAATTGTATAACCGTCTCCGTAAATATCCAATACACCATCAAAATTTTGAAGAGTTTCTGCATCTACATATTGGTACAGAATAGCAATAAGGCAAACATCAGGATAATTGGCAAACAAATTCCGAATATTTACCGTTTCATAAAATTTTATAGTGGCAGGATTGAAAAGGATAATATGAAATTTTTCTTTGAAAAGTTTACTTTCAAATGATGGCAAATCGGATAAGCAAGCGCTTACCTGAAAATAGGGATGTTTTTCTAAAAACAATTTAATGCCTTCCTGTATTATTTGTGATGGCTCAATAATGATTGTCCGATATTTTTCAGAATGTTTCATTGGTATTCCTTTCAATATTTGATACTAATGAAATTAAAATTTTATCTTCAAGTAAGGTGTGTTTACTCAAATCATACTCAAACATAAAAAGATTGAGTAATATTTCCCTGCATTTTTCAATGGTACATTCCTGCGGAAGGTATTTTATGATGATGTTTTTGAGGTCGTTAAGCGCTGTATCAATATCGCTGTGGTTGCTTTCGTATTCTTTGATTTTATAATTGCCTGTTTTTCGTCCGTTGAGAAGTTCTATAATGTAGGGGAAAGCAACTTCTTCTTCATATTTGAAATGGGTAATGACTTCCTGTTTGTACTTTTCACAAAAAGAGTTCAGTATATTTTCATTTTTGAGATGGCAAATGTTCGTTAAGTTAAGAATGTTCTCAATAATCTGAGGCATACGGACTTCGAGATAATCTTTATGCGAATTTTTCAGATACTTAATGATTCCTTCAATCGGTATTTGCTTTAAAGCCAGACTGTCTGGACAATAATCATCGAAAGTATAAATATTACAGACGAATAAAAGCAAGGGAGCGGAGATGTTTTTTTCGTTGCAAACTTGTTTTGCCGTTTTTTCGCCAAATCCAAGATTGATTTCAAAATAGGGCAAAACATATAACAGTCGGCTGTTGGATAAAATGATATCAGCCATTTTTGTGTTTTCGGAAAATATTGCGTAATTCATTTGAATATTTTTTTAAAAGCGCAAAGGTAGTGATTTTTTTTAATCGTGTAATACTCTCTTTAATGCTATGCCATCCGCTTGTTGGGTAGTGGGTGGGCATAGCCAAAAAAAGGCGAAGCTCATTGTCTCGTCCTAAAATAGGTTTACAAAAAAAAGAAAGGAATGTAAACCAATG
>WQSU01000149.1 GCA_009787675.1 Lentimicrobiaceae bacterium | reverse complement strand
ATATTGGCAGACCTCAAATATGTAGAATGGAATCAATCTCCCTCTCCTGAAGGACACTTTACTACAGACGCATACCTTAGCTACGATTCTTATGAAGCCCAAAGTAGCGATAGAAGATTACAATATATCACTACTAAAGAATATAGGAATGTGGTAATGGAAGATGGTATCCTGCTACCGAAATACAGACTCCCCACCGAAGCCGAATGGGAATATGCCGCTTTAGGATTAGTAGGAAATTCAATTGGCGAACAAGTGGTTGAAAGAAATAAATATCCATGGAATAACAGATCTTTGCGTACAGATGACAAGAGATACTATGGAGAATTTCAAATGAACTTTAAACGCGGAAAAGGTGACTACTCGGGTGTAGCTACGGCTCCTAACGATGGCTCTATATTCTGTGCTGAAGTAAGATCATCTTTCCCTAATGACTTTGGACTGTACCACATGGCAGGCAATGTTGCAGAGTGGGTATTAGACGTTTATCGTCCAGGCGGAACTTCAGAACTTTCCGAATACAACCCTTATAGAGGCAACATCTACCTCTCAATGAAACGAAACCCCGATGGTACAATTGTAGAAAGAGACAGTATCGGACGAATACCCATGGTTGCAGATGCTGATACAAGAAACGAAAGAAGAAGCAACTACAGATCTTACTACAATGTTAACCATAATGACGGAGATTTAGCTTCGCTCATGAGTATTGATAACGCTAGCATGGACCCTGACGAAACCACCCAACTCATGTATCGTAGAGACTCTAAGTCTTACTCTCTTGTTGGAGACAATGTGAGAGTGATAAAAGGAGGTTCTTGGAAAGATATACCTTATTGGGCGCAACCCGGCAATAGAAGATTTTTAGCCGAAGACGAATCTGCCGATTATATCGGATTTAGATGTGCCATGTCTCGCTTAGGCGCCATTAACCCAGGAAAATAAATCAGGTTTAATCAGCTCAAGCAGTGTCATCAGAGTTCTATAAAATTGAGGAATTGTACAAGTTGTTTGTGCAATTCCCTTTTATTTGTACAGATACCAGAAAAATTACCCCTAACGCCTTATTCTTTTGCTTAAAAGGCGAACATTTTGATGGTAATCACTTTGTCTATGAAGCCCTTGAAAAAGGCGCCAAATATGTTATTACAGAAAATAATCAACTCCCAAAATCCGATGCCATTATTAGGGTAGAGGATGTGTTAAAGACATTGCAACAGTTAGCCCTTTACCATCGCAAACAACTCAAAATCCCCATCATAGGAATTACCGGTACCAATGGGAAAACTACAACTAAAGAATTAATGGCATCTGTTTTATCAAAAAAATTTAAAACTGCATATACTCAAGGAAATTTGAATAATCACATCGGCGTCCCATTGACGTTACTCTCCATAACAAAAGAAGATGAGATTGCCGTTGTAGAGATGGGCGCAAACCACAAGGGAGAGATTGCCGAACTGTGCAAAATTGCCCTGCCCGAGTACGGGTTAATAACCAATATCGGGAAAGCGCATTTAGAAGGGTTTGGTACGGTTGATAATATCATTGAGACAAAGACGGCGCTATACAGGGCGGCACAGGTAGTGTTTGTAAATGGAGGAGATGAGATTTTGAGAATGAAGGCAGAAAGCAGAAAGGAAGAAAGGAAAAAGGATGTGGTGGTTTATGGGGTTGGCTCTGAGACCAATGGAGAGGTCGTGGCAATGAATCCGTATTTGGAGATTGAACTGTTGGGCATGAAGGTGCAAACGCAATTGACTGGAAGTTATAATCTTTCCAATATCTTGGCGGCGGCGGCTGTTGGGCGTTTTTTTAAGGTTGAAAATGAAGATATTTGTGATGCAGTTGCTACCTATTTCCCTCAAAACAATCGCTCGCAACTTATTAAAAACGAAACTAATACTATTATTGCCGATTATTACAACGCAAACCCTACAAGTATGAAGGCGGCTATAGAAAATCTCCTTCAAATAGAAGCCCCGCATAAATTGGCTATTTTGGGCGACATGTTGGAACTGGGGGAAAATAGTTTGCAGGAACATCAGACAATCATAGATCTATGTGAAACCGCTCATTTTGAAACCATTTTTATAGGAGAAAAGTTTTGTGCACTGAAAAACGAGAAATTCCCATTTTTTATGCAGGTAACAGATTGTAATAATTATTTGAATAATAATAAAATAGAAAACAAAATGATCCTTATTAAAGGATCGCGAGGTGTGCATTTGGAAAAAATAGCACTACTCTGAAATGTTTGAAAAATATATATTCATTAATAAAAATAAAATATGAAAAAAATTATCCACACCGAAAATGCACCTAAGGCTATTGGTCCATACAGCCAAGCTATTGAAGCTAATGGCATGTTGTTTATTTCAGGACAGATTCCGGTAAACCCTGAAAACGGACAGATTCCGGAAACGATTGAAGCGCAGACGGAGCAAGTCATGAAAAATATCGGCGCCATTCTAAATGAAGCCGGCTATGGATTTGAACATGTTGTAAAATCCACCTGTTTGTTAAGCGATATGGTTAATTTCAAGGCGATGAATGAAATTTACGGCAAATATTATGCAGTAAACCCGCCGGCACGCGCCGCATTTGCAGTTAAAACATTGCCTCTCAATGTGTTAGTTGAAATTGAAACGATTGCGGTAAAATAGAGATGCTATTAATTGCACCCCAACATAAAAAAAATTATTCAAGTTGAAGAAATATTCTGATAATTATTTGTTATTTAATTTTAAAATTCCAATTAATTGAAGGAATGATAGGAAACAAACTCATTTTGTAGGCTTTGGTAGTAATTTCGAAAGAAGGATTTACCGGATTGGGGTCGAATTTGGTAGTTGTTTCATAAAAAATAAAGAAAGGATTTTTGTGATTGTAAACATTATAGATAGAAAAGTTCAGTCCTGTTTCAAAGTGTTTGCGTTTCACGATATTCCAATTTATAGACAGGTCTAAACGATGATAGGGCGGCAAGCGATACGCATTTCGGTCACTGTATTCGGTAATAATATCGCCATTAAAAAAGTAGTATCCCACGGGAATCGTCATGGTGTTTCCGCTGGCAAACACCCACACGGCAGCCACCGACAGTTTACCACTAATAATTTCGTAGTTAAGGCTAATTGAGACATCGTGCCGCCGGTCATATTTTGCCCAAAACCACTCTCCGTTATTGAGTTCCGGAAATTTTCTTTTGGTGTATGCCAGTGTGTAGCCCACAAATCCGGTAAAACGTCCTTTGTTTTTTTGCAGGAAAAACTCAAAGCCCCAAGAATAGCCTGTTCCCTGTGTAAGTCTTTGATCTGAATTTACTTGGAAAGAGGAAAAATCCATACCGTCTTTATATTCCGTCAAATTGTTAAGATGTTTATAATAACCATCCACATAGGCTTCAAACATATTATTGTAAAAATTTCTAAAAACACCCAGCGAAACCTGATGTCCTACTTGTGGTTTCACAAATTCGGTGCTGGGCACCCAAACATCAGTAGGCAACGAAATGGTGGCTAATGAAATTTGATGTAAATATTGATAATTTAATGTATAAGAAGCTTTTATGGAAGTATTGGTGTCTAACAAAACCCGTGCGGAAATACGCGGCTCAGGATAATTATATTGTTTGATCATTTGCCCCGGTTTGTATAGCGTTGAATCAACTACCTGCATCTTGTCATCCAAATTAAAGCGCGTAAATGCCCCAATATGAGAAAAATGAGAATAGCGTAATCCGAAGCTCATTTTCAAGCGGCTGATGATATCCCATTCGTCATTCGCGTAAATAGCCAATTCGTTGGCATAAAAAGGTTTGGATTTAGGAAAAGTTAGGAAGTTCCCTTCTCCCGCTTCTATGTCAAAATTGGAAGGAAAAAATGTGTGAAATATGTAATGCACCCCCATTTTGATATTATGTTTGGGATTGGGCAAAAAAGTGAGTTCCGATTTTAACGCATAATCTCTTATTCCTGAAGATATTGCAAAATTATAAACACCTTGCTTCATCTCTGTTTTAAACTTATAATCGCTAAAGGTGCCCGAAGTGTTCAGAAACAGTTTTGGGGAAATAATGTAGTTCCAGCGTATTGAGGCTGCTCCGTTGCCCCATGCAAAGGTAGAGTTGATGTTGCCATTGCTTGATTTAAAGCCATAAACATCATCTCCGTAATAACCACCAATGTAAAGCCGGTGTTTATCATTGAGGATAATATTAAACTTGCCGTTCAAATCGTAAAAGTAAAACTTGGCGCCCTTAAACGGCGATGTTTTTTTGAGAAACGGCTGAATGAGCCAGTCTATGTAAGTTCTTCTTCCTGAGAAGATAAAAGAAGCCTTATTTTTTTTTATGGGACCTTGCACCGTAACACGGGAAAAGATAACGCCAACCCCACCATCCAATTCGTAATTTTTCATATTTCCCTCTTTTTGAGATACATCCACAATCGAAGCTAAACGTCCGCCATAGTTAGCGGGCATTCCTGATTTGATAACATCCACCCCTTTCAGCGCGTCGGCGTTGAAAATGAAGAAGAAACCGAAGAGATGCCCCGGATTAAAAATAGGTGTTTCATCAAGGAGAACAAGGTTTTGGTCGGTATTGCCGCCGCGCACGTAAAAACCACTGTTGCCCTCCGAACCCGACTGTATGCCGGGGAGTAGTTGAATAGACCTTATTACATCTGCTTCGCCCATAAATGCCGGTATAGTTTTGATGGTTTCAATTTTCATCTCCATTTTTCCTACATCTACGCCGGAAACGTTTTTATCTACTGCCTCGCCTTTCACCACCACCTCATTGGCAATGATGACGGAGGGTTCTATCTCCATATTTTTCCTTTGGTTGGAAGTCAAAATAATTTGTTCAGAGATAGATTTGTATCCCAAATAGTTGACGTTAAGTTGGTAGGTTCCTTTTTCTACCGTAATGGAGTAAAAACCGGCTGTATTGGTAATTGCGCCATTTGGAGGCGTTTTAGAAAGTGTGTCTTTTAAAATGATGTAAGCTCCAACAATTGTTTCCCCATTTTCAGCATCTTTAATAATACCGGATAAAGTCACCTTTTGAGCAGTTAAAGATGTGGTTATTAGAAAGATAAAAAACAGAAAAGTGGTTTTTTTCATAAAGGCGCAAAGATAAATGATTTTAAATAGAAAATAGGAATAATAAAAAATCTTATTTTTGCCTCCAAAATATTACGCATATGAAAAAAACAATTTCCCTTTTAGCCTTAGCCCTTATTATCGTTTTAAGTGGCTGCCAGAAACCAAAGATCACCTGTAAAATCACCGCCCCTTACGATGGGCAATCGGTGTTAATAACTAAAAAATTGGTAGTTAAAGTTGATGTTGAAACTATTAAATGTACGGTTACAAATGTTGTGGTGAGCTATCATAACCCTAATGACTATCACGTCATTTATGCTGATACTCTTTCTACTGCTCCTTATCAGATTACGATTCCCTTTGAAAAATTACAACTTGGGAAATTTAATATTACAGCGGTAGCCACCAGTAGTGAAAGTGCACAAGCCGAATCAACAGTCATAGTAAATGTTGTAGAAGACCTTGGTTACAATACAGAAAGTCCTGATTTTGTAACTTTTACCGATGGAAAGTTTCCTGACAGTTGGATCACATATTCATGGGAAACAGTTACCACATTAGGATATGATGACACTTTTTCCTTAAAATCAGCTAATTATCCAACGGCAACAGTTTATACCAATAAAACCATGCACGCTAAAGCGTATGTTCAATTTTATACTCAAGGAGAAAATATTGATTTGTATATTGATGATGAAAAAGCGAAAGCGCTTTCGATGAGTTCTGCAGGTACTTGGAACAAATGGATATATGCTGTTGATTCGGGAAAACATGCCTTTAAATGGCAAGCCGATGGCGCGCTGAAATATTTGGACGCCATAAAATTTTATTATTAAATCTCCAGAATCAAAATCTCCGTTCGTCGGTTCTGCGCCCTGTTTTCTTCGGTATCGTTGGGCGCTACAGGTTTTTCCCTACCATAGCCTTTGTAAGATAAACGATGGGCATCTATGCCGTTGTCAATTAAATATTGATAAACGGTTTTGGCTCGCGCTATCGAAAGTTTTTGATTGTAGGCATCGGAACCCTGATTATCTGTGTGTCCGCTGATTTCTATTTTAACTGTTTTATTTTTAAAAAGATAATCTAACAAACGGCGTAATTCGGTATAAGAATCGGGCAGCAGGTTCGATTGGGCAAACTCGAAAAAAATATTAGGCAAAATAAAAGACTCCCCCGCTACTAAGGGCGCAAAGATGTCCGTGTTGATCTGTATTTCTTCTTTGTTTTCAGGTTGTTCCACGATAAACAGTATGGGTTCTGGGCGCAACGATTCTTCCAACTCGAAGCAGTAGAGGTCTAAACCGCCAAAACCGCCCGCCCTCCCGGAAGCAAAATAGGCGGCATTGCCCTGCGCATTGATCACAATACCCGATTCATCCTGATAGGAGTTAATGGGATAACCCAGATTTACAGGCTGCTGCCACGCTCCGTCGGGTTGCTTTTTGCTGTAAAACAGATCTTTTCCGCCCATACCCAAATGCCCGTCGGAAG
>WQSU01000148.1 GCA_009787675.1 Lentimicrobiaceae bacterium | reverse complement strand
AAGGTTGCGATTCCCAATATTTTGTATTCACTTTCGAGCCACAGTTTTTGGGCATCAACCATGCATTTCCCTGTCGTTTCGACCAATAGATGTCGCAACTGCCAAATCCACCTTCGGCGTTGCAAATGGTGAGGATCATATAGTTTCCATCCGGAGAGATGCACTGCGCTCCCTCATTCTTTCCGGTGTTGAGCGGCGCTGCCAATTTGGTGCGCGGCTGCCAGATGCCATGTTGTTGCAGGCTACTGTAAATATCTTCCTCCTGCTTGCAGTGTGCGCACACCGTGTGTTCATCGCGCGGACGGCGCACGGTAAACAAAAGCTCCTTACTGCCCCCAGTTAAAGAGGGGTGATACTCATCCCATTCAGAATTTACATGGCTTCCCAAATTTATAGGAGTCATGTTTGTAGGAGTTTGCATCAATTTAATGCCAAATTTACACTGGGTTATCTTCCATCGCAAAAATGAATGATATTTAAAATCCGCTTTTTGAAAACAATTTTCCAAAATGGGCAGCGCTTTCTCATATTTATGTTGCGACATCTCTGTTTCTGCTTTATCCACAGACTTTTGTATCTTCTTAGGGAGTTGCGCAAAGAGTGAGAAATGCAATACGAGAAAGAAAAAAAACAGGTTAAATAATTTCATGATTCCATAGTTTTTTTAAAAAGTCATTAACAGGATAGATCTCAATACCATTTGTAATTCTTGGTCTAAAATCAAAAGAAACAGCCATAAGGCGGCAATCGGGAAACTCTTCCTTAAACGCTTTCAATCCTTTGAGATGTCGTGGCTGAATCTCCTCTGTAGCTTTTATTTCAATAGCAACAAGTCCGGTTCCAATAATAGCATCTACCTCATATCCTGACGTTGTGCGCCAATAGGTTAACCGTTCCTCTTTTTCGTTATATGCCAAATAAGCAATGAGTTCCTGAATGATAAAATGTTCAAAAGCATGTCCAAAATCAGTCGAACCAAGTTGGATATTGCGTCTATTTCTCAAATAATTAGCAACACCAACATCAAAATAATAAAATTTTGACGCTTGTAAACTACGACGTTTTTTTGTGAGCCCAAAACAGGGAATCATATAGCCCACCAGCGTATCAACTAATATTTCAAAATAATCTTTTACAGTACGATAGTCAATTCCACAATCTTGAGCAATATTTTTATAAACTACCATTTCACCATTTGAAAACGCTGCTACTTCCATAAATTTGGAGAAAGTTTTTAACTGCCTTGATAGTGCTTCCTCTCTAATTTCTTCGTTGAGATAAACACCAATATAGGCGCCCAATCGTTTCCACGGGTCAGAAATTAAATAATGACGGGGAAGCGTGCCAAAACGAACCGCCCTATGAATGTCGAAATCAGGAATTTCGACACTTACCAATGGATATAAGATTGCTTTGAGCGCCCTGCCACCGAGTAGATTGGCGCCATGACGTTTAAGTTTACGAGGACTTGATCCACTCAAAATAAAACGAATATTTTTTCTAAAAATCAGTGAATGAACTTCATCTAAAAGTTGTGGTATTTTTTGTACCTCATCTATAATAACGGTGTCGCCGTCATTCAATAAAGCTAAATCATCGTTAAGCAAATCAGGGTTACGTAATAATCGTTCAAAGTCTTTAGCCTGAAGCAAATCATAATAAACAGCATTGGGGTATTTTTTTTTCAGCAGGGTTGTTTTTCCCACTTGCCGTGCTCCCCAAATAAAAATACTGTCATTATTAATGTCTTCTAAATTTAATATTCTTGTAATCATATTTTTAAATAAAAATTTTTAAAAAAAATACTACAACATCATGTTTATTTATCATAATAAAACTACATTATGATGCCGCAAAATTATAAAAAAATGTATGTAATAAAAAATAACCCTTATTTTCGCTGCCAAATTTTACGACAGTGAAAACTTCTGCTCCCAATATCAATTCTGTTTTCAGCCTCAAACGCGTGTTAATTCCTATTGCCATAGGAATTGGGTTTTCTGCCTACTCACTGTGGGCTTCAAAATTTGATTTAAATGTATTACAAGGCATTGAAGTCAGTTTGCACTATATCCTTTTGGCGTTATGTTGCATGGTGATGCGCGACTTGATGTATATTATCCGCATCAGAATATTAACGGAAAACCAATTAAGTTGGATGGACAGCTGGCATGTGGTCATGCTCTGGGAATTTGCATCTTCCGTCACGCCCTCTATGGTAGGGGGTTCGGTTTTTGCCATCTATTTTATCAATCAGGAGGGTTTAACGTTAGGGAAGAGTACTGCCATTGCCCTTACTACCGCCATGTTAGATGAAATTTTCTACATTCTTGCCGTTGCCTTGCTGCTCATGATTGTAGGCACCAACTTGGTGCATTTTGGCGATTCGCTGCCGTTCGATCCTATGTTCTTCTTCTTTTTGGGCTATGCCGTTATTATTGCCATGACTGCGGGCATTACCTTAGGTATCTTTGTAGCGCCCCATGGAATAAAGAAATTATTGGTAAAACTTTTTTCTATTTCATTCTTAAAAAAATGGCGACCTAAAATGGAAAAAACGGGCGACGAGTTGATTATGGCTTCCGTAGAACTGAAAGGCAAGCCATTTGGATATTGGGCAAAGGCGTTTATTGCCACTGCCTTTACTTGGACGGCGCGTTTTATGGTGCTCAATTTCTTAATTTTAGCTATCAATCCTGAGTTGGGTTTTAACCTCATGCAACAGTTGTTGTTTTTCGCCAAACAATTGGTAATGTGGGTAATATTGATGATTAGTCCTACGCCGGGCGCCAGCGGCATTGCCGAAATCAGTTTCACTGCTTTTTTCCGGCACGATTTCCCTGAGCACACCCAAGCGGCGGTTGCCGTGCTTTGGCGCGCCATCTCCTACTATCCTTATTTGGCAATTGGCTTGATGGTGCTGCCGGTTTGGTTGAGGAAAATACAGGTGAATTTGTATCAAAAAAATCCAAAATAATTTGTTTCATTGAAATATTTTCATTTTACTTTTATTTTTGACAAACAAGTTTAAAAAAAAGTTTTCTTTGCACTCTTTTTTTTAAAAAATGAATTTTAGCAAAGCAGCTTCCGAAAAATTTTATGATATTGGAAAACCACAACAGAAAAAATGGTTTCTCCTGAAAAAAATATTGCTTCTTGTACTGTTTCTTGTACAATTTGGGGTGCTTTTTGGACAATTTTATAATGGTTCGCAACTTACTTTTGGAAAAAGTCGCGTGCAGTATCAGGATTTTATTTGGCAATATTATCGAAACCCGCAATTTGATGTATATTATTACCCGAACTCGCGTGCCGTTGCCGATTATGTTTATGTGGTTACGCCAGATATGATTAAAGAATTGGAGAAATATTTCAATTTTACTTCGGAAAAAAAAATGCAATTTATTGTATATCGCACACAATCTGATTTTAAAGAATCGAATTTTAATTATGATAACGATGATTTTTATAATCAGGCGGGAATTACAAATATTTATGGTTCAAAGGTATATCTTTATTTCGATGGCAATCGCGCCAATTTAAACAAGATGATTCGCGGCGGAATAGCCACAGTATATGCTAAAGGAATCGTGCAAGGACAAACCCTGCGCGCCAACATGGCATCTGAATATACTTTGGATGAGCCCAATTGGTTTTATAGCGGGCTCTCCTCCTATATTGCCGAAGAGTGGAGCAGCGAGTTGGAAGCGCAGGTGAAAGATGGCATTTTGTCGAAACGTTTCAGAAAGATGGACAACCTGTCACCGATAGACGCTACGCTGGCAGGGCACTCGTTTTGGCGCTTTATTACAGATAGATACGGCGAAGATGCAATCGCCAAAATTCTCCATGCATGCAGGGCGAGGAAGAGTATAGACAGAGGCTTTTATTACGCTACCGGCATCCCTTTCAAAGAGTTGCTGGAAGATTGGTATCGTTTTTATGTGGTGGCGTTTGGAAAAGATAAGAATCGCGACAAACCGGAAACAGCGCCTTTGGTAAAAAAAGCAAAAACCACACGCAGATACAGCGAACTCACACTCTCTCCCGACGGCGAAAGCTATGCTTTTACAACCAATGAAGCCGGACAAATTAAAGTGTGGCTGCAAACGCCAGAAGATAAAAAACCTAAAACTGTTTTTAGAAAATATGCTAAAACAGAGGATAATCCCGACTTCTCATTTCCTAAAATAGCATGGCATCCCAACGGCGAAATTTTGGGCTTCACTATTGAAGATAAAGGGCGCACCAAAGGCATTAAAACCGTACAATCTTATTATTATCCGATAGTTGTAAAAACAAAGAAACGCCAACCCCGCATTTTGGTTGAATTAGATAAAATTACAGAATGGCATTTTATTCCCGAAAGAAGTACTTTATTACTCTCCGGCGTAAAAAATGGACAATCTGACATTTATCTCTATCATCTTCACGCATCTTTATTGGAAAATATTACGAATGATATATATGACGACCTCACTCCGTGTGTAATGCCTGACGGAAAATCTATCGTTTTTTCTTCCAACCGACCAAACGATTCGTTATCTCGGCAAAAGTTTTATGAGCAAGAATCGCTCAATACATACGATTTGTTTCTTTTTAATCCTAATAAAGACGACAACCAATTAGTTCGTGTAACCAACACGCCGAATGCCAATGAGCGCAATCCACGAGTAATGGAAAACAGGCAAGTACTGTATTTAAGCGATGAAAATGGCATTACCAATCGTTACATTGCGAAATTTGACAGTACGATTACCAAAATTGACACGATTGTGCACTACGCACATTTTGCAAGAACCGCGCCTCTTACCAATTATGTGTATTCGATTTTTGAGCAGGATTACCAACCTACAAATAAGATGCTGGGAGAGATTCTATTTCACAAAGGCACAACGCAACTTTATCGCTTTCCTTATGAAATGCCTCAAGTGCTTTCGCCACTCCCCCCGTCAAACATGTTGCAAAAGAAAATCACTATACAAACCAAAAAAGACAGCATCAAACCTTCACTTCCAAAAACAAACCTCAGTAGCAAAGGGTTGCGGCAAGCGTATCGCAGTGATTTGATTCCCAAGATAAACAGAACTTCGGCAGATACACTGAATCAGCAAACTCAGGTTATGGGTTGGCAACCTTATCCGCTTACCGACGGGATTGCCTATAAACAACAGGTAGGGCGGTTTTATAACGTACAATTTGCCGTAAACAAAATGGTTACACAAGCCGACTTTAGTTTCATTAATGCTACTTACCAACAATTTACCGGAGGAAGTTCTCCCATCTACTTGAATACCGGAATTAATGCGTTAGTTATGATTGGTGCGAATGACTTATTCGAAAACCATAGAATTTCAGGAGGGTTTAGGGTATCATTCGACCTCTCCGGCACGGAGGTGATGCTCAGCTACGAAAACCTGAAACGCCGCTTAGATCACCAAGTAGTATTATATCGTCAAGCAATTAAAGATTTTTTTGGTCAGTATGTTATTAAACAACAGTCAAACAGCGTGTTCTACATTATGAAATACCCGTTTAACAGACACAATAGCTTACACTTTACATTTACGGGCAGATACGAGAGTTTTATTCTGGGTTCGGTGGATGATCTCACACTACAGATGCCTAATGAGAATAATCTTTGGGCAGGATTTAAAGTTTCCTATATTTTCGATTCCAGTAAAGAGTTGTTTACCAACTTGTGGCGCGGTTCAAAGATTAAGGTTTGGGCAGAATATAACCAACGTTTGGCGACCTACTTTGAAAAATTGGAATATGGCGAAGTGAATTTGTTTGTGCTTGGTTTTGATGTGCGTAAATCGGTAAAAGTCTATAAAAACATGACGTGGGCAACCCGTTTGGCTGGTAGCACTAATTTTGGTACAGCACGCCTTGCCTATTACATGGGTGGCGTGGATAACTGGATTTGGGCGAAATTTAATAGCGACAACTGGACAGATTTATCCAAAAACTACGTTTACCAAACTCTGGCAACCAACATGCGCGGCTTTGAGCAAAATATAAGAAATGGCACCTCTTTCTTGTTATTAACCACCGAATTGCGCGTTCCTTTTGTGCAACTTTTTGCAGGCAAGAAAGTTGCAAACCAACTCTTAAACTCGCTGCAATTCCTGGTTTTTGGTGAGGTGGGCACCGCATGGACGGGACTCACACCCTATTCTCCCGACAACTGTTTATACACCCGATGGATGTATGATGGAGAATTCACTATTAAAATAAATCGTCAAGTTGACCCTTGGGTACAAGGCTTCGGAATGGGTTTACGCGCCTCACTCTTCGGATATTTTCTACGCTTGGATTATGCTTGGGGCTTGGAAAATATGAAGATATACAAAAAGAATGGAATGCTCATGTTTTCTATTGGGTTGGATTTTTAATTTAAAGTATTTTTTCTTTTGATGTTTGTTTATACGTATCAAGATTTTGCAGCAAAGAAGACGCTGGTTTATAGGTTTGAAACCGGAATTTTAGTAAAATATTTAGAATAAGGACTATTTAGTCGCTCCTTACGATCGCTGTAATATATTTTAAATCAATAAAATAAATCAAAAAAGTGTAGTATTTTTCGACCAAAAAGTGTATCTT
>WQSU01000147.1 GCA_009787675.1 Lentimicrobiaceae bacterium | reverse complement strand
GAAAAGGAGGTTCCTGATGAGTAGCCAATGGTGTTGTCAGGAGGTAGCACAGCCGCTCCAGAGCCGCAAGCCACTACATCGGGTTTGGGATAGTCAGCGCCGTTAGGACCAATGGAACTGAAAGAAGCTATTTCTCCGGTAAGATTCACTGCGCCAAGAGTTAAGGCTTCCGGAACATCGGCAGGTGTGCCTACCCAGGGCCAGTCGCTTCCATTAGAGTTGCCGGCGCTGACACATACAAAGATGCCTCGCGCCACAGCCTTTGTAGCAGCTATGGAACTAATCGCCGTCTTGCCGTCCATATCGGAATAATCATGATTCATTGAGGGATCATCAAAAGTTTTGTAACTCAAAGAAGAGTTGATGATGTTAGCGCCAATGCTGTCAGCTACTTCAGCGCCTATCATCCAAAAATATTCTTCTATTAAATACTCTTCATACTGATCGGTTTCTTCGGTTCTCATCAAAGCGTAAGAAGCTTGCGGCGCAGTGCCCACATATTCTCCGGGAAGATAACCGCCCATACACGATAAAACCACAGTGCCGTGGCTGCTTGTTGCTGCATCATAAATAGATCTGTGGGGTTCTGCAATATTTCTTTCCATCACAATTTTACCGGAGGTGAACAGGTGTGCCAATCCGGTTACTTCGTTAGCTTTTTGAAAACCGCCATCCAAAATAGCAATAATTACGCCTTCACCTTCATAGCCTTGTTGATGAACAGGGATGCCGTTGAGTTGTTCTATTTGCCCTAAAGCATAACCATAAACATAATCGTTTTTGGCGCCTTGAGCCACAATAGATGCTTCATTTGCCCATTTATGAGGCATATCAGATTGTTTATAAGTTCCTGCCGCCGGTTTTACATATACCGATTTTTTTACAAAATCAAAAGCCTTAATCTTATCCAGCATCTCTTCTTCGGCATATACTAAAACGGAATTAGACCAGCGACTGATATCGCTCACATAAGCACCTGTCATACTGACTTTTTCAACATAGTCTATATTAGGAGGAAAATCATCTTCTGTGATGGTTATTCCATATTGGTTTCTTCTGTCAATTGCTTTTTGAGACAGATAGGCAAGTGGGTTATCAATACTGTATGTAGTGTTTGCTTTATCTTTGAAATGAATGGCATATCGTTTGGCATGCAATGGCAGATCAGGAGGAGATGAGCCGCCGCAATAGTTTTCGAAAGTGTAAAAAATGCCGGCGGAAGGTGCTGTGGGCGCGTTATAGATCACATCTCCACCATCATATTTAATAACAAAAGAACACTCGCTATCCCAACCCCCTGTTTGCCAAGTAAGTGTAACTTTAACACCCATCGCTATTTTAAGGGTGTAAGTGGCTGAATTGCCGTCATTGATGGTAAAAGATTGCTGTGGCGTTCCATCATCGAAATTTACTTTAAGAGCAGCTCCATTCCAGCCATCTCCCCAGGCATCATATAATTCAAAAATAATATCACATTTATCGCTGTAAATAAAATTATAAACCCTTGTTTTTCCTTGATCATCAGTTAATTGCAATTCAAATGGAATTGAAATAGCGCCGGAAACCGCATTATTGCTGAGGGTAATGTTATAAGCAGCATATTTTGTTTGCATGGGAATGATATTGCCTACATAGGAGCTATTTGAATGGATGGTAATTAAATTTGAGGGTGAAGAGAGTGTTGCTTTTACGTTGGTAGCAAACTCGTTCCCATTATTTACAATATAAACAAAAAGCTTTGCCGTTTCTCCGGGGTCAAGAATTCCGTTTGCGTTTCCCAACTCGTCATCAATAGCTGAACTCTTATATTCCAAAAGATTTCCATAGATATCTATAGTGAAAAATCCCTGAATCGTTTTGCTATCATAAGTAAATGTAACATAGAATTTTAAAGCATGATTGGGAATCGCGTTTTCATGTAAGGTAAGGGTAAAAGCGTTGTTTAGCGTTTTTGTTTCATCGGAAGAAAAAGTACCGAAATTAGCTGTATTATTGATAAATGTAACATCAGGAGTGTTTGTTGAAATAACGGCATTCACGTTGTTCAATGTTTCCGAAGATTTGTTTTTCACAGTAATATGCAGGCTTACTGTTTCTCCGGGGTTTAATTTTCCATTATTATTTCCTTGACTATCATTTATGGTAACCCCCACAACTTCCATCGTTGCGAGCGAGAGTACGGTTTCTAATGCGGAGGCAAAATTGGGAATTCCATAGCCATAAGCAACATCATAGTTGGGGTATCTGTCGCCGGTTTCATCCACAATATTGCGAAGCATAGCCGGAAGAAGGGTAGGATTAGCTTGAATCAGGCAGGCGTACATTCCGCAAGAGATAGGGCTGGAGAAGGAAGTGCCATCTGCCGAACTGATATTTCCCGATGTGGAGTAAACTGTTGCGGAAACGCCTCTTGCCAGCACATTGGGTTTATGGGCTCCCGCGCCGCCCGGTCCAATAGAACTGAAAGAGGCAATAGTACCCGAACTATTCACTGCCCCAATAGTAGCTGCATCAATGGCATCGCCGGGTGCTCCCATCCAGGGCCAGCTGGTACCGTTGTTATTTCCCATACTTACGGTAACAAAAACACCTTTCTCAATTGCTGTTTTGGCAGCAAAGGAAGCTACAGTGGAGTAGCCGTCCATTTGTGCATAAGTGTAGTTCATGGAATAATCATCAAACGTAGTGTACCCCAAAGAGGTATTTATAATGTCGGCGCCAATACTATCTGCTGCTTCCGCTCCTACCACCCAGTTATAACACTCAACCAAGTATTCTGTTGCCACATCTTCTGTTCTTATCAGTGCATACGAAGCTTTGGGAGCTGTACCTACAAATTGATTATTAGCACAAGCAGACATGCACGAAAGAACGTTGGTACCATGATTACTGGTGGAAGAAGCATAAATATTCCCATTTGGAGTAACCACATCCATCGCAAAAACCATTCTTCCTTCAGTATAGATAGGATTAAAAACCGAAAGCGAGTTCACATTTTGAAAACCGCCATCCAACACAGCAATCAGCACGCCTTCACCAGTAAAACCCTGTTCATGCACGGGAATGCCGTTAATTTGGTTAATTTGCTCATACCCTTGACCATACAAATATTCTTCTTTGATCTCTTTAGAATTTATTGGCGTAAAATTTTCTTCTTTTTCAAATTTATTTAAAAATTGACTCTCAAATTTTCCTTCGCCCGATTTTCCGCCATAATATTCCGGACTGATATAAACGGAATGACTTACAAAAGGCAATTGCATAATTTGATTCAAAATGGTTGGGGTGCAAGAAACCAAAGCGCAGTTCAACCACTTGCTGGTAAATGGCACGTTTGCGCCCAAACTCTTTACTTGTTGAACATAGTGCGGATTAACCGGCAAATCTTGAAGAGATACGTTAATGCCGTGTCTCGCGCGCCTGTCTATTGAACGTTGCGACAAAAATTCCTCAGGGTTATTCACACTGTAAGGCGAATTGATTTTATCCGTAAAATAAACCGCATATTTCTGTGCAAATAAGTTGCCTGAAAGTAGAACAAATAAAATAAAGAAGTTGAAGGTGTGAATTTTTCGTGCGATGGTAAATGGTTTCATAATGCTTTGTGTTAAAAAAGAGTGCAAATGTACAATTTTATTGATTAGACTTTATGACTACTATCTTCTTCGCAGTTTTTCTTTCCACACACACCGAAAGTCCGGAAAAATGATTGAGGAACTCTTTTATCCATTTTTGGTAATGCCTATCAAGACTTTGTTTCATTTGATACATTTGTTGGTATAGTGTTAAAAACACGATATTACAAACATGGAAGAGCGACTGCCAAAAATAAAACCTTATTTCCAAACAAATTTGATTCTTCTATTCTTTAACTCATGTCTGTGTTCTTAAAGCCTTTTAATAAGGCAAGAAACATTGGTCTATTTGCGAACGGGGTCTTACGCCACCACAAAAATACCCTACCTTTACACTGTTAAACACAAAATACTACTTTTGCGGTCGGAATAATTGATGCCTTTAAGGCACGAAAATTGGCTCACAGTTTAAAACTAAGTCATACTGGTACTTTTGGCGTTATTATTGCTGCAAAACAAAAGGCATATTGGCTCAATGGCGGCACTACCCCCGCTTGAAAGAGTGTACGGAAATGGAAAATTGTCGCCCGCTGGAAAGTACTTAGAAGTCACCACTGCCCCAATATGCAAAAAGTTAGCTACAATGAGGCGAGAACGTGGCGGAAGGAAAGCAAAAAAAAACTTAAAAAATGTCAATACCAACAACAAGAACAAAAGAAAGTGCTGAAATAAGGATAGACAAAACAAAATGCACAGATTGTGGAAAATGTGTTGAGGTTTGTAAAGATTACAGTCTAGTAATTGAAGACAAGAAAGTAACAGTCAACGACAAGCCTATTTTTGGCTGCGTAGCCTGCGGACACTGTATGGCTGCTTGTCCGAGCGAGGCAATAATGATTTATGGCAGAACATTATCCCCTGATGATTTGTTCGAGTTACCAACAATTGAAAATACAGCAAATTACAGTCAATTATTGGCTTTACTTCAAAGTCGGAGGAGTATCCGCGAATTTTCCGACAAAAAAGTGGAGCCTGAAATCATCGAAAAGATACTTGAAGCAGCAAAAACATCGCCTATGGGCTATCCTCCATCGGATATTAATGTTCTAATTTTTGACAGCAAAGAAAAAAATCACAAATTTGCAGAAGATTTTTGCACTTACTTTAAAGGCATGAAATGGTTTGTATCCAACTGGTTTTTGATGTTGATGCGTCCATTCTGGGGAAAAACAACCGACGAAATGTTCCGGAATTTTCTCCGTCCTGCCTTTGATATTTACACCAGCGAAATGGGCAAAGGCATTAATATGTTGACTTACGATGCGCCGCTGGCAATCTATTTCTACGGCTCGCCTTATACTGNCCCCGCCGACCCGATTGTTACAGCCACAACCGCTATGCACGCCGCCGAAGCATTAGGACTTGGAACCTGTATGCTCGGCGCCATACATCCGTTAATCCAATACGGAAGGAAAGCGAAAAAGTTCCGTAATAAATACGGCATCAAATATAAAAGTCAGGAAGGTATCTTTGTTATTTTCGGTTATTCATCGGTTCAATACCGGAAAGGACTGAAAAGAACTTTCGCATCAATAACAACAGTATAGCAACAGGAAAAAGTAACATCTAAGCGACTTGACAAAGAGGGTAAAATGCACTGACAGCAGACTGGCGGTTGGGTGCAATCAAGGGGTGTAGCGCCGCAGAGATCCGTTAATCAAGAGATGTTCAATAACGAAAATTTTGAACTCAAAAGAGCAAAATCCTGTCCTGATTTTTCGTTAAAAAAGCCTCCCATCCTGAAAACTTCTGCCCTGCCGTCGTAATTCTGTTTTGAAGGTGATGACAAACTGCCACCGCGAGCGCATCGGTAGCATCAAGCGGATGGGTGTTTTCTTCAATGAGTTTCATGTTTTGCAACATGGCGGCGACCTGCTCTTTCGACGCGTTGCCGTTGCCGGTAATCGATTGCTTGATTTTTCGCGGGGAATATTCAAAAACCTCAAGTCCTTTATACATGGCGGCAGCAATCACTACACCCTGCGCACGCCCCAGCTTCAACATTGATTGTGGGTTTTTTCCATAAAACGGCGCCTCAATTGCCAAAATATGAGGTTGATACTGCTCAATGAGTTGTAGCGTTTTTTCAAAAATAGCTTTCAACTTATCCGCATGATCTTTAATTTTATTGAGCCGAAATGTGCCGATATTCACCAGCGCACCTTGCGCCGAAGTGGCGTTATAAAGCGCAAAACCTAAGATGGTGGTGCCGGGGTCAATTCCAAGAATGATTTTCATGCGGCAAAAATAATTTTTTAGCTTTATATTTTTGAAACTTATTTTAACAGGGTCTCCATTTCGAATCCGCTATTTTCAAATGCTGTTTTCAATATTTGATCTCTTTTTTGTCCGGTTACTTTAATTTGAAGAATCACCTCCGGTTCGGATGTAACAATTTCTTTAGAAATATCTTTAATATTCACATACCTTTCAGGATACGTGATAATATCAATAAGATGCATTTCAAGAACTTTGGCAACTAAGGATACTGTTTTTAAGTCAGTTTTTGTTGCACCCCGTTCAAAACGTGCATAAGCAGATTGTGTCATTTTAAGCAATTCTGCCATAAATTCTTGACTGTATCCTTTTGATTCTCTTAAAATTCTGATGTTTTCAAGTACTTTTTTCATTGTCAATAAAAGTAATAGATTGAACTATACGCTTTTAATCATAAATCGAAATATAAATTACTTTTTTTGACTTAGATAAATATTTCAAGTCAAAAAATGTATATTTTTGCTGCAGTTATTTTTTATCACCCCCAAATGAGAGTGAATTGTTTTATTCATATAAAAACTAGTGCATATAATTAAAAGTTGCATCTTTTATGATAAAAGAGGACAACATTTGTAATAATATTCAAACTTAATTAAAATCCTTATGAAACAAACCTTTATCCTTTTCCTCTTCGTCCTTCCTTTCTTTTGCATGGCGCAACTCCCCCGTGTTTACGAGTACGATGATGCAGGCAACCGCATTGTTCGTAAAA
>WQSU01000146.1 GCA_009787675.1 Lentimicrobiaceae bacterium | reverse complement strand
AAGGAAAAGGATTAGTGTTATACATGGACCAGGAGGGACGGGGTATTGGCTTGGTAAATAAACTGAAAGCCTATCACCTGCAAGAATTGGGACGCGACACGGTGGAAGCCAACTTGGAACTCGGCTTCCGCGCCGATGAACGCGACTATGGCGTGGGCGCACAAATCCTCCGCGATCTGAATGCCACTAAAGTTCAACTTATTACAAACAACCCCGCAAAACGCGTGGGTTTATCAGGACATGGCATAGAGATTGTTTCCACCATTCCTATTATTATTGATCCTAAAAGCGATAATTACAAATATTTAAAGACAAAGCAGGAAAAGATGGGGCATCATTTACACCTTGGGTAATGCCTGATTTTGCCGTAAAAGGTAAAAAACAAAAAATTACACCATATTGAAGTTTTAAAAATAAAAATCTGTCTTCTCTTTTTTTTACTTCTGTTTCCCCTAATATTTTCTATTTTTGCCGTTTCAAAAAATTAAACACTAATGAAAATTTCATTCAATTGGCTCAAACAACATATTAATTTTAACTTATCTCCTGAAGAAGTTAGTATTTATCTAACTAACTGCGGATTAGAAGTAGAGGCGATCGAAAAATTTGAAACGATAAAAGGGGGGCTGCAAGGCATCGTAATGGGAGAAGTGCTCACCTGTGAAGATCATCCCGACTCAGATCACCTGCATGTTACTACTGTAAACATTGGTGCAGAGACTCCACTCAACATTGTTTGCGGTGCCCCGAACGTGCGCGCAGGATTGAAAGTGGCAGTGGCTACCGTTGGCGCAACACTCTATGCTGGAGATGAATCTTTTATTATTAAAAAATCTAAAATAAGAGGTGCAGCCTCCGAAGGAATGATCTGTTCCGAAAAAGAACTACAGTTGGGCGAAAGTCACGAGGGAATTATGGAACTCTCTGAAAATGCACAGGTTGGAAAGCCGGCTGCAGACTATTTTAACATAGAAATAGATTATGTTTTTGAAATAGGGTTGACCCCCAACCGTAGTGATGCCATTTCGCATATTGGCGTAGCAAGAGACCTCTTTGCAGCATTGAAGCAAAATAAGATACCCTGCTCTAAACTGCCACTACCTTTTATTGGCGATTTTATCCCCAGTAAACGTAAACCACCTATATCCATCACTATCGAAAATAAAACAGCATGTCCAAGATATTCAGGAATATGTCTTGAGGATGTCAAAATAAAAGAATCGCCCGACTGGCTTAAAAATCGATTGCTTTCTGTGGGCATAAGACCTATTAACAATGTAGTGGATATTACACAATATGTCATGTTTGAAACCGGACATCCCCTGCATGCTTTCGACTCCGATAAGATTGAAGGTAGAAAAATAATTATTAAAACCTTACCTAAGGACACTCTTTTTAGAACTTTGGATGATAAAGAACTCAAGTTGCATGAAGAAGATTTAATGATTTGCGACACCGTGCAAGGTTTATGTATTGCAGGCGTTTACGGGGGAAAAGATTCCGGAATTACAGGAACTACCCAGAACGTTTTTTTAGAAAGCGCCTATTTTAATCCCACTTCTGTGCGAAAAACTGCGAAAAGACATGGCTTGAAAACAGATGCGGCATTCCGCTTTGAACGTGGGTGCGATGTAAATATGACCGTTTATGCTCTCCAAAGAGTTGCACAATTATTGGTGGAATTGGCAAACGCCGTAATCACCTCCGAAGTGATTGATGAATATCCCACTATTATTGAGCCAGCTGTACTTCCACTTTCTATAGAAGAGGTTGAAAAAGTGGCAGGTAAAAAAATTGATAAGGAAACTATTTCTTCTATCCTGCTCCATCTTGGATTTGAAAACAGCGCCATAAGCGAAAATAAACTTTCTGTTACTATTCCCCTGAACAAACATGATATTACTCGCTCTATTGATTTGATTGAAGAGGTATTACGCATTTATGGGTATAACAATATTGAAATTCCTGTCGAGATTAGATATTTCCGGCACAGCAAACCGGAGGCTACTTTGCGTATATTGCAAAAAGATATTTCTACTTATTTAGCAGACAATGGATTTTATGAAATGGTGAACAACTCCATTTCCAAAGGAGAGTATGCCTCAATTTTTGATTTTGTGGATGAAAATGAACGTGTAAACTTGGTGAACCCATTGAGCAGCGAACTTAATGCTATGCGCCAAAGCATGCTTATTTCTGGCTTGGAAACCATTGCTCGAAATCTTAACAACAAGAACAACAACCTCAAACTTTTTGAGTTTGGAAAGACCTACCATCTTGTGAATAAAGAAGCCACTGATGTTCTGCAACGTTTCTCCGAAAGAGAAAAGCTATCTTTGTTTGTAACCGGAAAAACACATGACGAAAACTGGATAGAACAATCTAAAGACTTGGATATCTTCTTCTTGAAAAACTTTATTGAAAATATTCTACATAAAACGGGCGTTGCTTTTAACACGCATACCTCTACTTCAGAAAATGGTATGATGCTCATCAACACGCTTTCTTATTTCAATAATGAGCAATATGTTGCCATAACAGGTCAGGTGCATCCCAAAATTTTGAAGTATTTTGATATCAAAAGACCGGTTTATTATGCGGAAATAGAAGTGCCTATTTTGTTTTTTAAATATTTGATGAATAAAACGATATATACTCCTATCGCGACTATTCCGGCAGTAAAGAGAGATTTGGCGCTGGTGGTAGATAAAACAGTAAGCTACCAACAATTAGAGAAAGTAGCAGCCCAATTCGGCTCCAGACACATCAAAAAAGTCTCACTGTTTGATGTTTACGAAGGTAACAAGCTCCCCGAAGGCAAAAAACAATACGCCTTGAATTTTGTATTGCAACATTCTGAAAAAACGATGACCGACGAGGAAATCAACAAGATTATGAGTAAGTTGGTAGGAGCGTTTGAACGGGAATGTGCGGCAACCCTCAGGTAGGCGCGAAAAGGAGATAGAATTACACCTTTACACCTTTACACCTTTAACCATAAAACATAAACCCTTAAATAAATGACCCCCATAGCTTCTGACCATGCCGGCTTTGAATTAAAGCAGTTTATTATTTCTAAATTTCCTGAATTTCAATGGAAAGATGAAGGATGTAATTCATTGGAAAGTGTGGATTATCCTGATTTTGCACATCCTGTGGCAACTGCAGTTGCAGCGCATGCCGATAATAAAGGAGTTCTCATTTGCGGTTCGGGTAACGGGATGCAGATAGCGGCGAACAAACATCCCAATGTAAGGGCGGCATTGTGTTGGAATAAGGAGATTGCAGTGTTGGCGCGCATGCATAATGATGCCAATATTTTGGTGCTTCCTGCAAGATTTATTTCGCAAGAAGAAGCTATTGAGATTGTTATCGCATTTTTTAAAACGCCGTTTGAGGGGGGGCGTCATCAAAAGCGGGTAGAAAAAATCAGTATAACTGCATTATCATAATGTTATGTACATATCCACAGGGGGAATTGTTTTGCAAAGCATAAAGTATGCTGATAATAGTTTGATAGCCAAAATCTTTACTAAAAAAAATGGGGTTGTCTCTTTCATTGTTAAGAATGCTTTTTCAAAAAAGAGCAAACAGCCAGCTTCTTATTTTGCGCCTTTAACAATTTTGGATGTCATCTATAATGAAACCTATAATGAAAAACTAACTTTTTTAAAGGAAGTTGTCCTTGCACATCCTTTCCATGCCATTCATTATGATATTAGAAAAAATTCGATTCTTCTTTTTTATCAGGAATTGTTAATGAAGTTGTTGTATCATGCCAATGCGCCAGATGAAGCGCTGTTTGATTTTATAAAAGCACATTTACTTACATTGGAGGCGACTCAGGAACTTCCTCTCGATTTTCATATTGTTTTTTTAGTTCAACTCATTCAACAGCTGGGCTATAAGCCGGAAATAAATTTTTCGCTACAAGCACCCTTTTTTTCCATTGAAGATTCCAATTTTGGAAGTCGGTTTTTAGAGTTACCTCTGTTTTTGTCCAAAGAGGCAAGCTTTTACCTTTTTACCATTCTTAAAAATCAAAACCATATGGTTCCAGATAAGAGAATTCGTATAGAATTGTTAAATGGTATGATTCTTTATTTGATAAATAATAACAAACAGATAAAGAAAATTGAGTCAGTGGCAATTTTGAAGGAAATATTGAATTGACTTATGATCAGCATTTAATCAATATTTTAGATTTTTTTGATTTGTGTAAAAAAATGGTGTTATTTTGCGCATCTTATTTATTAACCCTATGGCTAAAGTAAATGTTTTTATCCCTTGTTGCATGGACATGTTCAGTTCATCTGTTCCTCCAAGTGTTTTTGCCGTTTTAGAGCGTTTGGGAGATGAAGTAATCTATAATCAAGAGCAGACTTGCTGTGGCAGGCAATTTTACCAAACCGGTGAGTTGGAACTTGCTAAAGAATTAGCCAACAAGCTGATACTGGAGTATGATATGAAATATCCGATGGTAGTGCCCACCACTTCGTGTGTGGGATATATCAAGAACTTCTATAAAGAACTGTTGGAAAATGCAGCGGAAGTAACTATGCTTCGAAATTTCACCAAAAATATTTATGAGCTTTGCGATTATATTGTTAATGTTAAGGGACTTGAAAAAATAGAAAACATTTTTAACCACCGTGTGTTTTATTTCAAATCCTGCGCTGCTCGCAACCTTTATAAATTAGAAGATGAGCCTGAACTGTTGTTAAGCAACACCATAGGGTTAGATTTGTTGATTGACGACACTCTCAACACCTGTTGCGGAGGCAATAGCCATTTTGCACTTGTCAACACTGAAGTCTCCGACGCATTGTGTCATCAAATCATTGACCGTGCCTACCAAATGGGCGCCCAATTTATCACCTCAACCGATGTGAATTGTCTGCAACATATTGATGCCGTACTGAATACACTTGATATTACGATGGAGACAATTCATATTGCGGATATTTTATGTGGAAGTAACGAGAAAAAATAGTACTTTGTTTAGGCATCCTGTTTTTCAGTATATAGTACCTTTTCAAGCTCCTCCAACGTATCCACTTTCATCAACTCCATCCGAACAGTCTTAAAATTGCTTACACCTTTAAAATATCCTGCATAATGCCGCCGTATCTCAAGACATGCCTTTCTTTCGCCTGCTAAGGGTATAGTTTTTTTGATATGTTGCAGTAATGTGTCTATTCTTTCTTGTAAGGTTGGAGGTGTAAATATTTGATGTTCAAAAGTATTCTTTATTTCTTTAAAAATCCATGGATTCCCAATGGCTGCACGTCCAATCATGAGAGCGTCAACTCCGTACCTTTGTTTAAAGAGCAGGGCTTTTTCGCCTGAAGTAATGTCGCCGTTACCAATGATAGGAATTTTCATTCTATAGTTATTCTTCACCATTCCAATCAGTGTCCAGTCTGCTACACCTGAATAGATTTGCGAACGTGTTCTCCCGTGAATAGTGATTGCTTGAATTCCAACATCTTGTAGTTGCTCAGCAGCGGAAACAATAGGTCTGTCGTTCATATCCCAACCCAAACGTGTTTTTACAGAAACAGGCAGTCTTACCGCATCCACCACTGCTTTTGAGCAAGCTACCATTTTGGGAATATCTTTTAATATGGCAGCACCAGCACCTTTTGAAACTACTTTTTTTACCGGACATCCCCAGTTAATATCTATAAAGTCAGGATGCTGCGCTTCCGCAACCTGCGCAGCTTTCACTAATGAGTTCTCATCATGACCAAAAATTTGTATGCCAAAGGGGCGCTCCGATTCATCAAAACTCATTTTGTTGAAACTCTTTTGAACATTGCGAATCAACGCTTCGGAAGATACAAATTCCGACACTAAAATATCTGCACCCATACTTTTGCAGATGCAGCGAAATGCGGTATCTGTAATCTCCTCCATTGGTGCTAAAAAAAGAGTATTTGGCTTGGTATTCAAATAGTTTGCAAAGAAATTCATAGTATAGATTAAGGATAGATAGAAAGGTCTGCTTATAAAAAAATTGTTGCAAAAATAAAAAAAAAAATTGTTTTTCGAGAATTTTTTTCCTCTGAAAAATTGCTATATTCGCCCCCAAATATTTTAAAACATAAAACCTTAATATTATGAACAATCAATTATTTCACTTCAAACAACCGCTCAATGAGCCTATCTATTCTTATGCGCCAGGAACACCGGAACGCGCCGCTTTACAAGCCGAATTGGAAAAACAATACAATCAAGTAATCGAAATTCCTTTAATTATTGGGGGGAAGGAAGTTAAGACAGGGAAGATGGGGCAGGTGGTAATGCCTACCGAACACAAACATGTGCTGGCAAATTATCATCAAGTTACCGAAAAAGAAGTTAAAATGGCGATTGATGCCGCCATGGCAGCAAAAAAACAATGGGAAGAGATGCCCTGGGTGGAACGCGCCTCCATCATGATGAAAGCCGCTGAGCTTATGTCTAAAAAATATCGCTATGTGCTAAATGCAGCAACTATGTTGGGGCAAGGAAAAAGCCCTTTTCAAGCAGAAATTGATACACCCTGCGAAGCTATTGACTTTTTGCGCTTTAACGCCTATTTTGCTTCTCTCATTTATGCGCAACAACCCCTTTCCGACAATTCTGTAATTAATAGAATGGAATACAGACCATTAGAAGGCTTTGTGTATGCCATTA